>JAHFUF010000520.1 GCA_023265235.1 Blastocatellia bacterium | reverse complement strand
TAAAGCCTTAGCACGTCAACAGATAACTCCAATAGAAACACAATTTCGTAAAAATCAAATCATTGCTCGTCGTGGTGAACTGGTAACACCTTATATTGGACGAGCTTTACAAAAAGCCAGAGCCTTACAACAAGTAAGTAGTTATCGTCAGCGTATAGGTCAATTTGTTGGCTTGTTTGTTTTAATGATTGCCACAGTTTTTGCCTTAAGGAAATTTTCTAGCCGGACTACCCTACGTCAACGTTTAGGAAGTACCAAATCATTTTCAGTAATATGTTTTACTCTAGCCTTACAAACTTTGTTAATACGTCTAGGTTTAGAGCTTTGTCAACAAGTAGCAATAACATTTGATTTGGTTGGAAGTCCAATTCGCTATGAATTTTTAATTCCTTTTGCTTCCTCAGCCTTAATAATGACATTTTTGTTAGACACAGTTGCCGCAGAGCTTTGTGGGTTGATTGTGTGTTTTTTTACAGGACTATTAACTGGTGGTGATTTAGGGTTGATGATTTATGCTACTTTAAGTGCTACAGCTGCCACTTATGGAGTCGAACGCTATAGACATCGTAACTCAATTACTCGTGCTGGTACGATTGTTGGCCTGATCAATGCCTTAGCAATTATTACTGTAATGCTATTTAACCGACAAAGTGTTGGTATAGAGGTTTATGTTTATAACATTATTTATGGTATTGGAGGAGGGCTATTAACTGCCGCTCTAGTAAGTTTACTTTTGCCAATTATGGAGTCTGTGTTTGATATTTTAACGGATGTCAAACTACTAGAACTCTCCAACATGAACTTACCTCTTTTGCGTGAATTATCTATTGAAGCACCAGGCACTCAACAGCATTCAATGCTTGTTGGTAGCTTGGCAGAAACAGCCGCAGAAGCAATTAATGCTAATGCTTTACTTGTTCGTGTAGGTTGTTATTACCATGATATAGGTAAGATGATGGCACCAGAAATGTTTATTGAGAATCAAGGTGCAGGGCCAAACCCTCACGATAAAATGGAGCCAAAGCGTAGTGCTAGTGTTATTACAGGGCATGTCAAAAAAGGAATTTTAATGGGTCAAGAAGCAGGATTACCAAAAGAAATTATAGATATAATTCCACAGCATCATGGTACTAGACGACTACATTATTTTTATAATAGAGCACTTGCACAATATTCAAAAACTGGTGAACCTGTTAATGAAGAACATTACCGATACCCTGGCCCCAAACCCCAAACCCCAGAAGCCGCAATAGTGATGTTATCAGATTGTGCCGAAGCCGCCTCAAGAACCCTAGATGAACCCACTCCACAAAGTATAAGAACTATTGTTAAGAGAATTACTGAAGATATTATTGCTGATGGTCAGTTGGAAGAATGCGAAATGACAATGCGAGAATTCAATCAAGTTAGAGAAGCACTTATCCAAACCTTATGTAGTATTTATCATAATCGTATTAAATACCCTGGGTTTAATTCTGAAGATAAGTCTGAAAGAAGTATACCTCCACCAGCAAAACCTGTTACTAATATTGCTGCTACTGAAGAACAAAAAATGGCTGCAAAAGCAGGCTCTACTACTAGTGCGACTACTAAGCGACTTAATGAAGAAGAAAAAACTTCTAATAATTCAAAAAACTCTTCTAAGTCTAAAAAAACCTGATTTATTAAGAACAACTTCAACCTATTAACTCTAAGAGTAAAAAATACAGGAAATAAAAGCTAATAGTCTGATATACATGGAGTTTACATTGTAATCTATTGATTCTAAAACTCTTAAAATCTTTAGTGCCTCGTTAGGGGCATTTGACAATAGCCTAGTGATTTATCTCTGGGCGTTAATTTGTTGCAAATAGCTCATCGTTTAGCTTTAGGTTGTACTTTATATGTTTTATATTATCTGTTTGTGTGTGAGTTTCTAATGTGGTTTTCTCCTCTAAAGGGGTAAAAATATTATCTATTTGTTGATAGTCGCTATAATAGGTTGTAGAGCTATTTCTTTTGTCTATTAGGCTTAAACACAAAAAAGTAGTTGGATCAAAATAATAAGTGATATCTTCTGTCAACAAATCTAATACATAAACATAAACATTATCAATTAACTGTAAGCCCTTAAAATTATATGAGTGCTCATTAATATGAGCCAAAAAATTGCGTGGATAGAGGCGTGCTGTTCGTTTAATATCCATTATTTGTTGTAGTTCTAGAGGAATTATTTTTATTAATATTGGAGGTTTTTCTATTAATACTTCAGTTTTTTCAATGCCAACTAAACCATTTAAAATTGTAATGATTTTTTGTTCTTGATCATATTTTTCTATACGAATTCGCCCACCTTGAGCACGATAAATATCTACTTTATAAGTTTCAGATTTATTGTCTTCTATTTGAATTTTACGAGTGATTTTGCTATGCAAGCTAAAAATAGCTTGTAGGGAAATTTCTCTACTAATAGCTTGTAAGCACTTATTAATAAATAGTTCTATTTGCAAGGTTTAACCCATCCTTAATTTGGAAACTGTGCTAAATACTCTTACTTTGTAGTTTTGCTAAATAATTTTTTGTAGTTTTTGCGGAAAAAATTGGTTAAAACAAGTTTAAAAAAATCTTTTCCTGAATATAATTGCTCTATTAGAATTATTCATTATATAAGATATTTCTGTGTAGATTTTTCTGAAATATCTATAATAAATTTTTAGCTTTACTTACATCTTTAATTAGGAGAAAACTTATGAGAAAAGGTCAAGTTGCTGATAAACCTACAGAACAAAAAGTTACTAAAAGAGTTGCCAGAGAAAAAGGAATACCAATAGGACGTCCATTGAAATCTTTACGGCAATTTTCAATTACTAGCAACAAAACCATCGACAGAGCATTAGAATTAATGGTTTTACAAGGTTTGTCAAAATCAAGAGAAAAAGCTGCTACTATGTTATTAAGTAGTGCTGCAAGTAAGTTTGTTAGAAATAATCTAAAAATGGTTTCGTCCCTTTCTTTAGAAGAGCTTCTAGATACTTCTGATGAACAGCTAGAAGAGACAGCATAAGCTTGATTAAATATATATATTTATATAAATGGAATTTGCTTTGTAACTCATTGATTCTAAAAGAGCTTTAAGTCTTAAATGCCCCTAATTAGGGGCATTTGACAATAGCCCAGTGATTTATCTCTGGGCGTTAATTAAAATAGAATTTGCTTTGTAACCCTGTAACCCATTGGTTCTAAAAGAACCTTAAGCCTTTAATGCCCCTAATTTGGGGCATTTGACAATAGCCCAGTGATTTATCTCTGGGCGTTAATTAATAAGGTAAAATAAATTATTCTTCAACTTTATAGGTATAAGAAAATTGACCACCATCAGTAAAAATTATTTGTTTAAATTCTAGACCAGCAAATAACTCGCGATTAATTGCTATTGAGCAAAACATATCAGCATCACCCTGTTCCATTCCTTGAGCAATAAACTTTAGGGTTTCTGCTGAATCTCCGTCTGTTTCAAGGTTTAAACTTATTTTTTGCTCTTGATAATACTTGTTTAAGGCTTCAGCAAAATTCTTTCGTAGCTGTACTAGTAAAGAAACTTTTCCATCACTAAGGTTTTGATCACTATAAAGGCTACCTAGGAATTTTGCTTCTTCAGCACTACGAGTGATTTTAACTCTAGGATCTGCTTTTTTAGCCCAAAGGATTTCTACTCTAATATCTGGGTTTTTATATTCAGACTTAGACTCAAAAGCAGGTTCTTTATAAGTACGTTTTTCTGTCTCTGCTTCTTGTTCTGGAGAAAGAGTGATTTTTTCCCAAACCCCTACTTGTGTTTTACGAGCATTTTGTTGGTCATTAAGAAATGAAGCTGCTTGTTTTTGTAGGTTCTTAGAAGAATAAAAACAAAGCCCTCGTCTAATTAAATCTCGATTAACAAACAGGTTATCAGAAAGCCTATAAACATAAGCCAAACGTCGGCCATATTGATCTTTGTGTGAAATACTGGTATTAACATTATCATCAAGTAAATCTACTTCCTGTCCAAGTAGTTGTGTATTAAGAAACTTACGTGCTTCTTTGGCCATTTCTTCATTTTGCGGTGCTAGCACCCCTATTAAACGTACTGATTGGCCGCCATCTACAATAATAGTGTCACCGCTTATTACTCTAATGACAATTTTATACTCTGCTCCATAAGTTAGTTGAGGAAATAAAAATACAAGTGAGAATAATATTAATATGTATAGCTTAGACATTTTTTAGTACCTCAATAGCTAATTTTTGGTTAAAAACTTAGTGAAGGTGTTTCCAAATCCCCTTTATAATAAATCAAATAGCTTAGGAAATCTAGTAGCTAAATAATG
>JAHFUF010000519.1 GCA_023265235.1 Blastocatellia bacterium | reverse complement strand
AAAAGGTTTGCCATCTGGGTAATAAAGCTGTATTTCTCCTTGTTGGAGAGTAAATTTGATTTTAAGCTTAGGGCTAATCCAAGTATCCATTTGAAAAATCGGCTCTAGTTTATTACTTTTTCTTAAATAACCTTTTAGCTTTTTTCGATCAGGATCAATAATATAGTATTCCTCCACAGCATATTGGTCATAAAAGCCTAGTTTCTTTTTCATTTCTTTAGCGCGATTTCCTGGTGAGAGTATTTCAAAAACAACTTGTGGGGCAATATTGCCTTCATCCCATTGTTGATAAGAGCCTCGACGACCTTTTGGACGACCAAAAATCACCATTATGTCAGGAGCAAGACGGGTTTTATTATCTTCTTCTACAGGATACCAAAGCAAATCGCCAGCAATAAAAACATTTGGGTCACTGGCAAAAAGCCATTCTAGGTTTAACTTAACCACCACTATCCAATCAAATTGTTCTGTATTATCTGACATACGTTCTCCATCACTATCTGGATAAACTATTTCTTTTGATTTTAGTAATGTTGACATAACTACCTCCAAATATTTCATTCCTAGTATTTTATAAACCTTATACTTTTTGTCTAAACCCTATTTACCTAAAATACAAACTCGTTTTACCATTATAAACAAGTACAAAAATGATTAACAAAAGTAGTAACAAATTAAAAAAACCTATCTTACCTGTTATTTTACCACTAGGACTGTTACTAGTCTTCTATTGGGTTATTTTTTTATTACCTAACACTCTAATTGTTGGTCAAAGTGACAGTTTAGCGATTTCTCCTGAAAAGTCTAGAGAGGTTTTAACACTAAGTCGAAGCTATTTAGCACAAGAAAAGTACTTAGAAGCACTAGAATTAACTCAACAACTCCATAATGCTTACCCTAATAACCACATTTATTTAGACCAATTAGCAACCATACACAAAAAGCTAAATCAATATCAAGAGCAAGCTGAAACACTAGAAAAATTTCTTAAAGTAGCTCCTCTACCAAGTGAAGCCTGTGCAGAATTACAAGAAGCATACCGCCGTCAAAATAAATTCAAAAAAATGGTAGATGCTTGTGAGCGTTGTTTGGCACTTGAACCAAGAAATGGTGACCTAATTTTTTATCTTGGACATGCTTATGAATTAGCGCAACAATACGATAAAGCCAAAGAAACTTACCTAAAAGGAGTAAGCTTAGACCCTAATTACTTGGATCAAAGCGTTGGGTTAGCTCGTGTTTATTTTTTCCAAAACAACATTAAACAAGCTGAAATCCTACTAATAGACGTACTAGAAAAAAACCCTAAATTTGTTGATGGGTTACTTTTAATGGCAATGATAGAGAATCGCAAAAATAACAATTCTCAGGCTAAAGAATATTTAGAAAAAGGTCTGTCAATAACCCCTAATTACCCAGACTTTTATCTAATATTAGGAAACATTGCTGAAGAAGAAAAGGATGTCTCATTAGCAATTAAATACTATGACCAAGCACTAAAAATTGATCCTAATAACAAAGAGTTTCAAAACAAACGACAAAAACTATCCACAAAAAATTAATAAATATAAGGGCAAACCTATGCGTCTGCTCTTCATTTATAGTCTAAATATCTTTTAGTTTAAGGATAAAAATTTGGTTAACAAAATAATTTCTGTAGTTATCAGACTAATGTTTTTTAGTATTATTATTTTGACTTCTTTTTATTGTTTATTAGCCTATCCTCCATTTACTTATCAACAAGTAATTAAATTAGAACTAGTAACTTGGCTACCAATGTTTGTTAAAGCCCAACCTTATCTTTATTTAGTTGCTAGTGCTTTACTTATCCCTATATTGCTACCTTCACTAAAAGCCATTAGGACAATCACCCAAGTTTTTATTATAGCCAATAGCCTTTTTAGCATAGTGTTAATCTTCAACCCATTACTTAGCAGACTAGAAAATAGTAGTAATAGCTTAGTATGGTGTTTTATTACTACATTACCTCTTTTTTGTTTAATAGTAATTGACTATTTAAGCCATTATCCAAAGGTGGTTTGGGCAAAAAACATAAATGAGCAAGAGGATAAAAAGGTCTTTTTGGCATTAATAAAAACTGCGCTTTTTATTTCTCTGATTTACTTTGCTATTTTTTACGCTAGATCAAGTAGCATTGATTTTCATCCCACTATTAGCCAAGAGGTTTTCACATTAGTTTGGAGTTTTAGTACTCACCTAGTAATGTTTATGGCTATATTTGTCATATTTAATTTAATTCGTGCTTTGGCTCGCCTTAGCTCAAAAGCCGCTATTCTAGAGTTTTGGTTAACACAGCTACTAGCAATTCTTCTAGTTACTTGGGTTTTTAAGGGTTTGATCTTTGCCGCAATTGGTTTTAACAATTTCGCTCTACTATTTGCATTAATCTTTGCTGCCCTACTAGTAACATTCTTTAGTAGTCTAAGTATCCTATTAACAGAAAAACCTGTTGAAACCGTGCTAGGGTTATTACTAAAGCCTTTTATATATCAAAGCTCAGTTAATCAAGTGGCACAGGTTTGTTTTTTAGCTACTTTAGTTACTGTTACTTATTTACTGACAATAAAGTTTGTAGCACTAGACTGGAATTTTCTCTTACAAAAATTAATTGCTATAGTAGTTTGGCTATTTACATTTGCTCATTTTTACTCAAGCAACCCTACAACAAAACCTCCTAGAGTGCCTAGAGTAGTACTAATGCTATTTTTTGCCTTATTAAGTCTAGCCAGCTATAAAACTATTTCTATTTTAGAAAACAAAATCTTTTGGCAAAAAGATAACCAATCTATTTCACTTTCTCAACTCATAGATAAATATACTGGTTATGACATATCGGCTCGCTTGCTTAAAGACATTTTTGTCACTTCTAATCAAAATGATTCATTTTACAAATTTCTGCAAAACTCTAGTAATATTTCTAGTGAAAGAAAAATTAATCCTGTAGATATTAATCTAGTGGAAAACCTTAGCAGTAAAGAAACAGAAAAGCCAAATATTTTTATTTTTACAATTGATAGCCTAAGACAAGACTACATAAGCGACTATAACAGGTCTGTTACTTTCACCCCTTTTATAGATGCTTTTGCCAAAGAAAGTATTGTAATGGAAAACTCCTTTAGCCATTATGGTGCAACAGGGCTGTCTGAACCTTCAATTTGGGTAGGAGGAATGTTATTGCATAAACAATATGTTACGCCTTTTTACTCAATGAATAGTCTAGAAAAACTCCTAGAAGTAGAAAATTACCAAAGCTTTATCAGCATAGATTCTATTTTAGAAACCATAGTTAAACCATCTCCTAGCATTATTCAAATTGACAAAGGAATTTCTACTCAAAGCTTAAACCTTTGTCGTAGTTTGGAAGAACTAAAAGAAAAAATTATTAATCGTGTAGACAAAACTCGCCCTGTTTTTGTCTACACTCAACCACAAAACCTACATGTTTCAGTAATTAACCGGGAAAACCGGACTGTGCTTGACAAGGATAATTACGGTGATTTTTATGCTCCCTATGCATCACGAGTAAAACGAATTGATCAATGTTTTGGCGATTTTATTAATTTTCTTAAATCACAAGGGATGTTTGAAAATAGCATAATTGTTTTTACTGCTGATCATGGTGAATCTTTAGGAGAAGAAGGACGTTTTGGGCATGCTTACACTATTTTTCCAGAAATCCTAAAAATCCCTTTGATTATTCATATACCTAACAAACTTCGTGATAACCTTGTTTGGGACACTAAAACAATAGCTTTCTCTTCTGACATAACGCCTAGCCTTTATTACCTGCTAGGACACAAACCTATAGCTAAACATCAGGTTTTGGGTAGACCGCTATTTACTTCTACAATGGAAGAGCAAAAAGATTATTTACAAGAATCTTACCTAGTAGCGTCTAGCTATGGTGCTGTTTATGGTTTGTTAAGTAATAATGGAGAGTCTCTTTATATTTCTGATGGAGTAAACTTCCAAGACTATTTTTATGACCTAGCAAATGATCCTAAAGGTAGAACTAATATTATCAACCCAGAAATCAAACAAAAATATCAACATCTTATTCGCCAACATATTGAAGTACTTAATAAATTCTATGAGTTTACACCAGAAGATTAATCAGCCTTGTATTCTTCAATTATTGATAGCAAATCACTTAGAAGCCCATAAGCCGTTTGTGTAAGCGTTGGTTCTTGTTCAACAATCATTAAAGTACCCATTAAATCTGTTTCTAAGGCTAAAATATTAGAAAAAGCATCGATATTGTAGAAAATGTCTTCTTTCGCAATTTCAACAGGTGAAACCTTAGCTTGAATTCCTGAACCTACACGC
>JAHFUF010000518.1 GCA_023265235.1 Blastocatellia bacterium | reverse complement strand
ACTAGCACCACCACAATATTTTCCGAAATATCAAAAAAAATTTTTATCTATATATAGTAAAGCCGTAATAAGTACCAGAACTGTTCTAAAAGATCAAAACATGTTGGCTATCCATTCCCTAATTTTAGATGCTTTACGTTTTTACGGGTTAGTATTTCTTAAGTAACTATTAGAACTATTAAACTTTGATTTATAACCTGATAATACTAGTCCTAATGCTGTAGCATATTCTGGGCTAGAAATTTCTTCTGAAAGCCCTCCTACACCTTGAGGGTTTCCTCGTCGTGCAGGAAGGTCAAGAATTTGTTCTGCTATTTCTGGAATACCAGGCAACAAGCATCCACCACCTGTTAAGACAACTCCACTAGAGATTTGTCTTTCATATCCAACACGTTGAATTTCATCTTGGATTTGGCAAAAAATTTCTTCTGCACGGGGTTGTAAAATTTCACAAAGAGTATATCTGGAAAGAGGACGAGCGGGTTGTCCACCAACACTAGGAATTTCCAGCATTGATTGACGCTCATTCTCGGTTAAAAGATGACTTAGTGCACAACCAGACTGGCGTTTAATTCGCTCTGCTTCAGGAACAGGAGTACGTAATCCAACGGCGATATCATTAGTAAAATGATTACCACCAACAGGAAAAACAGCAATATGTCGAATTGCTCCACGCTGAAAAATTGCCAACTTTGTTGTTTCACCACCAATATCAATTAGGGCTGTGCCGTATTCACGCTCTTCTTCTGTTAACACGGCTGCGGCTGCGGCCAATGGTTCGAGGACTGTATCGAGGACTATGATACCTGATCGATTAACACTTGTCACGATATTTTGTTTAGCAGTAATGGGTGAAGTTACAATATGAACAGCAACTTCTAACCTCATCCCTAACATACCTAGGGGATCACCTATCCCATCTTGCTCATCAACAGTAAATTCTTGTGGAACAACATCAATAATTTCTCTGTCAGAGGAGACAGAAACCGCTCTAGCTTGATCAATAACACGTTTTATATCATCAGCACAAATTTCTCGATTACGTCTAGATACAGCTACAACCCCGCGACTATTCATCCCTTTAATATGAGCGCCAGCCAACCCAACATAAGCTTGTTCTACTGTAAACCCTGCCATTTGTTCAGCCATCTCTACAGCACGTTTAATAGACTCTACTGCTAGATCAAGGTTTACTACTACTCCCTTACGTAAACCTTTAGAGTCATTGGCACCAACACCAACTATTTCTAAAAGGTCTTGATTATTGACTTCAGCCAGTACGACACGCACACGACTTGTGCCAACGTCTAGACCCACTACTTGCGGATTCTGTTTTGGCATAAGCTTACCTCTCTTTTTGAGCAACTGCGACTTTATCAGTAGTTACATGTGCAGCTTTAGCAGGCTTAATTGCTATTTGTGTTGGGTGCACTACACTAATAAAGCGTATTTGCTCAGGTTGCTCTAAAATCTGCGGATCTAAAAATTTATATTCTTTAAGTTTTGCCACATCCCTACGACGTAGAGTTGTTAGTATATCTAAAGCACGGGTTAAACGTGCACGAAAATCTCTATCCCCTAAATCTACTTCAACACTGCCTTCTGAGAGTTGTACTCGAATATCTTTTAAGTTAGAGATGTCTATTTCTTCAAGTAATGGAGAATATTTCTTTCGGCCACCATCAAAAGCACCTATTAATTGTTTATACATCTCTATTCTCTCTAGGTTTTCGTCCTTATCTGTCTGAACAGAGGCTTTGGTAAAACCAACAACTAGTGGTGGAAGCTCTTTATCTAGAGCATTATCATATTCGCCTAAAGTAACTCCTTCATCATCTACCCAAACTGGTGTTTCGGCACCTTCAAACCTGATTAATGCTAGTGGTTTACGTTCCTCAATATGAATACGCAAGGTATCTGGTAGTATTCGTGTTACTTGTGCTCGTTTAATCCAAACAAAGCTCTGTAGCTCTTGTTGTAAAGATTTCAAACTAGTAGTCATTAATGTAGTAGAAAGGCTTTGCTTTACAGATTTTTCTACTTCAGCAGAACTAATTCTTGAGTTTCCACTAACTTCAATGTTGTGCAATTGAAAAGCTGACAAAGAAGCCACTTGGTTGTATAAAAAGGCTACAGCGACTAAACAGCCTACTGCCAGACCAACAAGCATGGCCATACGACCATAAAAACGAACCTTTTCCCAATCTATTTTAGGGATTTCTAGTTTTTTAGCTTGTGTGTTACGTTTTCTTGGGACAACGACTTGTTTAATTTTTTCAGCCATAATTACTCCCAAACCTCTAAGGCCAGCTTTAGTTCTATACCTGAATGTTTTTTTACCTTGTCTTTAACTTGTTCAATTAAATCTAACATCTCTGTAGAAGTTGCATTACCTTTATTAACAATAAAATTCGCATTATGAGTAGCAATCATCGCACTACCACAGGAAAAGCCTTTTAATCCTGCGTCTGCAATAAGTTTTGCCACAGAATGTCCCTTTATTTTCTCTTCAAAAACTGGCCAAGTACCCAACAAATCATCTCGTCTTTTTTTTAACAACCGCGCTACAGTACTAGAATACTTTTCTTGTCCATAAGCACTTTTAATTTTAAGTACATCTAAACTTGCTCCTAATATTAAGCAAGGGTATTTTAGATCCGTTTTTTCAAAAAGTTTAGAATTCTCTATTTTTTTTATTTTGCCATCACAAACATAGGTAAAACCTTCTAATGCTGACATAAACAAACCTTGTTGCTCGTTACGATGAATAGCTGAACCTACTGTTCCTAAATGAGAAGCAAAATTCTCTAGTCTACAAAAACCACGATCTACAGTTGCAATAGCTAGTTTTGAGAGTTGATAACCTCCATGAACTTGTACTAATTTGTCTTCCCTGTTTTCAATGTCTTTAAATAACAAAACTTCTTCTAGTAATTTTAAGCTAATTGCAATCCGGTTAATTGCCTTGTCTTTGGCTAGAATGCGGCTACCACGTCCTAAGGCTGACCAAGGAATGTTATTTTTTTCTAATTCTGAAACTAACATTGCTGCGGCTTCAGTTGTTTCTGGATAGGCAATTGCGTCAATTTCTCCACCAACACCTAAAGCAGTATGGTTTTTCATCTTTTGACCACAGCGCACGGCTACTTCTAGTTGTTGACAAATATCTGTGATAGGTTTTGCTCTATCCACTTTGTCCATTAAGCTGTCCATAAACTACAAAATCCTTAACAATTCCTCACCTGCTTGCCAAACATTGCCAGCACCAAGGGTTAGAACTAAGTCACCAGCTTTTACAATTTCTTTTAATGCTGTGGCACCAACTGAAACTGCTCCTACATGGCGTACATCCCTATGCCCAAACTGTTCAATACTTGCGGCTAAATTCTGTGAATTAATACCCTCAATAGGTTCTTCACTAGCAGCATAAATGTCTGCCAATCTCAATACATCAGCCTCATAAAAAGCGCGAGCAAAGTCATCATAGAGATGTTTGGTTCGTGTGTATCGATGTGGTTGGAAAAATACTACCAAGCGGCGACCACTAGTTTTTGCTGCGGCTAAAGTAGCTTTAATTTCTGCTGGATGATGGCCATAATCATCAACTACTAGAATATCATTTTTCTCACCTTTAATCTGGAAGCGACGGTCTACACCTCGATATTCACTCAAAGCAATAGCTATTTTTTCAAAATCAATATTAAGGTCTAATCCTACAGCCACAGCCGCTAAAGCATTGTAAATATTATGCTGACCAGGAACCTGCAAGCGCATTCTTCCTAAGTCTCTGCCTCGTTCCCGCACATTAAATTCTGAACCAAATTGATCTGTTAACTTGATATTGCTAGCAGAAACATCTGCCTGAGCAGACAAACCATAGGTAATTAATTGTCTTTTTACTTGTGGAATTATTGATTGAACATTGGCATCGTCTAGACACAACACAATACTGCCATAAAAAGGTACTTTATTAACAAAGTTGATAAAATGTTGACAAATTTCACTTAAGTCTTTGTAGTAGTCTAAATGCTCCCGGTCAATATTGGTAACAACTGCAATTGTAGGAGAGATTTTTAAGAACGAGCCATCACTTTCATCTGCTTCTACCACCATAAATTCGCCGCGTCCTAGTTTGGCGTTACTACCAAAAGCTCCTACTCGACCACCAACAACAATTGTTGGGTCAAAACCTGCCAAATTTAGCACCATACCTACCATTGAAGTAGTAGAAGTTTTCCCATGCGCACCCGCTACAGCAATACCATACTTTAACCGCATAAGCTCTGCTAGCATTTCAGCACGAGGAATAACTGGGATTTGGCGACTTTTTGCCATAGTAACTTCAGGGTTATCAATACGAACAG
>JAHFUF010000517.1 GCA_023265235.1 Blastocatellia bacterium | reverse complement strand
CAGTTCCTGATTTACCAGGTAAGAATATATTAATTGATATTCGTTGTGGTAATGGTGTTAGAGGGCCAGAGTTTTTTAATCGTCAACCAACTTTCAAAATTATGGGAGGAGGAATTAAAGGTATAACAACAACAGTACCTGCAATTACTCTTAATGAAATTGAAAAACGAAAGGTTTCTCCTGGCGAGCAAGTAGAAATAGGCTGGAATGTCAATTTTGAAAATGTAGATACTTATGATGTTAAAGTGTCTTTTGATGAAGGGCTACATATGCAAAAGGTTGATAGCACCAAGAACCAAAGTGTTATTTGGACAGTTCCAGAAGGTGTTTCTAGTTCAAGAATTGTTTTTCAAGTCGCAGCTAAAACAACAGATGGAAGAAAGTTTGTTACTCGCATTCCTGTTAAACCAATGTTAATAGTAGAGTAAAGTCTATTTTATCTAATAAAAATAAAGGGGGCATTTTGCCTCCTTTATTTTTTTGTATTTTATTCTTGAGTCTTTAGATTTTCTTCCTTTTCACTATTCTGCTTTAGCGTGAACTTATTTCTAAGTTTTGGATACTTAGTAAAGAGTTGTTCCCTAATATATTCGTTATCAGGGGATTTATAAGTTTCAGCAACAATACCTTTAGTTAATTGTCTTTGTAACCGCTTTGGTGATCTTAAACTTCTAGCAATTATTAATTGTTCTAGAGCCTTATCAAGATCACCTGTTCTAAGAAAATATTCTCCCCACATCAAGTTTATCATTGGATTTTGTGGATCTATCTGCCCTGCTTTTGTAAGGGCTTTTTGTGCAATAGAAAAATCCTTGGATTTGATGGCTATAAGTGCAAGAAACACATAATTGGCTTCTGGCCTTACTGTTCTAGTTGTAGATTTTTGAGCATAGCTTAATGCCAATTTGCTTATTTGTGCAGCATCCAAATTGTGATTTACAGTGATTATTTTGCTTAATGCTCCAGCAAACATATAATCATAGTCAGTCTGATAAAGCGGAAGAGATACAGCTTCCTTACCAGATTCAAGTGTAGCCGTATAATTACCTCGGTCGGCGGCTGCAAAGCAATTATTTATACTATAATCAGCAAACAGAAGCATTAAACTATAACCTATTGCTGCAAGCATTGGCAGGCTAGCTAATGCCCACAAAAGCTTTTTGCGATTTCCTACTTCTTTAGGATTTTGTTTTGGAGATGTTCTTTTATTTATTTTTTCAACCGTTACTTTTGTTACTACTTGATACCAAGAGTAACTAAGAGCTAAGAAGAAGAAATAATAAAACCCAGTAGGAAGATCATGAAAAATAAAAAAATTATGTACTAACACTGCACTAAATGATGATAGTAACCCAATACCAAGCCATTTATCATCTTTTGTACTAGCTGCTCCAATTGCAAGTAGAAAGTAACGTAAGGCAAAAACGATTAAACTAAGATAGAGTATTGTTGTAAAAAGTCCAGTAGAAACAAGGGAACTTAGATAAGCATTATGAGGATCTTCTTGATTAAATCCAGTTGTAAGGCTAGCAATTAGAGGAGTTTTATAGGGAAGGGAGGCATATCTAAAGGAATCTAGTCCCCATCCTGTAAGCCAGTATTTAGGAAATAAACTCAAAGTATATTGCCAAAGTGTTGTTCTTCCTGCTCCTGTGTAACCTTCGGTTGAAAAAGCAAGCAGTCTAGCACGTACAGGCGCACCCCATTTTGTAAATGCAAGTAAAACCAACAAAGATACAATGCTGGTAATAATAGCTGTTGTTATCTTTAGAATATTTTTTTGTGGTATAAGTGCAAATAGATGTTTTCTTTCCAGAAAGGCCAAAAATAATAATACTAAGCCGCCTGCAAGCAGACCTACCCAAGCTCCTCTGGTTCCAGTAAATAGGATTGATAAGATTGATAATGTGGAAATAATAGCGGCAGCTATTCTCTTTTTTCGATCGCTATTTATAATGGCCATAACCATTATTGTATAGACAATATAAAGCAAAAAATTGCCAGTAAAATCTGGATGACCGAGGGTCGAATTTATACGCATTGTCTGTTTCTCAATTGCTACAACTGTGCCTTTTGGATACGAGACTGAGAAAAGACCTATAGTCTGACCTACACTATAAATAGTTACTAAACTTCCAGCAAAAAAAACAGCTTTTATCAAAAGATCAAAATGTTTTCGCTCGTCCTGAACTCCAATTATTACAGTAAAAAAAGTAACAAAGAAACAAATGTAAGTAATTAACCCCATTTGTCTAGCAAATGATCCTTGTAGTGCAAGCGCTGGGTTTATAGCAAAGATTGTTGTTATAAAAACAGCAATGATGTAGACACCCATCAAATAACAATACTTATTTCTAAGAACTCTTAAAGATGGTTCATAGATAAGAAAACAGAGAAACATACCTGCTAAAGCCATTGAACCAATCAGCAAGATAGTAAACTTAGGCCATAGAAACTGGTGATAAAAAAGATCGGTCTTAACTATAGGCACAGCTAATAATAGACCAGCAAGAATATAAACAATTGTGTACCGCAAAACGCCAAGTTGCTCTTGAGCAATACCTTGAGGTGCTAAAAAGAATCGATTTAGCTGTAAAAACAAAGGGTTAAGCAATGTATTACCTTTATCCATACCTCTTTCATTACTATCTGTTAGTTAGCTATTAAGTTTAGTTAATATATTCCTCATGGCCATGAACAATTATTTCTCCTTCTTCACCTGGGCCATAAAAGAATGCTTCACCACAGTCTGAACAATAATCTTTAGGCATTAAGCCTTCTACTCCAACAACTTCAGCTTCTAATTCACTTGCAATACTAACTATAGTACTGGCTACATCATCAGGGTCATCTAATTCTGGATTAATAACCCAAACATAACGGAAAAAAGCTCCTTGAGCCGGATCGCTATAGGCTGCTAAGCGAATTTCCTCAATTTGATCATTTTGACCATGCTGAGAAACATAAAGAGTAGGAGTAAAAATTTCTCCATCATCTGCTTCTGCTACTAGCTTGGCAATGGCATTATGTAGTTCTAGTTGCAATGGTAGTATTCGGCTTAAGGAAATACTTACATGCGGAATATCCCATAATTCAACAGCACTAGGGTTAATAAACATCCCATGAGGAAGTTCAATCCCATGTTGCTCAAATTCTTTAACTACAATTTCTTCTATTTTTTCCCAAGCTTTTTGTCTTGCTTCTAACTTGCTATCTGATTCAATAGAGTCTGCTGACTCAAAAAGCTGTTCTTCAACATCTAGTGCTTCTTCCTCACCCGCAAGTATTGCACCACAGAGGACTCGCATAACTAAACAAAAGTGCGGCACATCTGGAGAAATATTTTCTCGTGAAACTATTGAAGGTCTTTTGTAATCTTCAGTTAAAGGGGATATATTGGATTTTATATTAGATAAAAACTTAGAGTAATTATCTAGGTACTGCATTACTGAGGATTCTTGTAACCATTCGTCATGATCTACATGGTAGAGATATGGATCTAAAACAACACCAGGGCTTTCATTTAACTGAAAAGCTTTTCTCAAAATTTTGTCTTTAGTCAATTTGTCAATAGTTTTTAATAACTTTGTTGGTACAAGATCAAGTTTTTCATCTGCTACTGGAAATAATAAAAGAATTGCAAAAGGGATTAATTCAAATTCTTCTAGATTATATTTCCCTTTTTTCCCTTTTATCCGTAGTGAAAGAGGATAGCGATAACCAATGTCTTTTAAGATAAAATCTAAAGCAAATATAGCTGCATCTGGTAATTCTTCAGTAAGCATCATTTCTCGCATCAAGCTTTCTTTTTTATTCTCTACCATCCATTGAACAAGATCCCAAAGCTTGAGAGGTAGATCACTAGCATCATCTGCAATGTTTTGAGCTATTTCACGGATTTCTGAAAGTTTTTTCTCGGCTTGACTTGACTTATTGGGTTTGGTTGTTTTAGCTGGCTTGTCCACTTTAGCACTACTAGGAAAACTTATTAGTTGGTCAGTATTTGGTGTTTGTATTTTTGCTATAGGTTTAATTTTACTTGTTTCACTTTGATCTTTAATTTTTTCGGCAGGCTTTTGTTTTTTATATAAACCGTGTACCCAACTCTCTACAGATAATTTTCCTGGTTGTTGAGATATCTCCAACGTTTTAATTAGCGTGCCAGGGCTTAATCTTAATTCCTTAGCCATTTTGATAGTCTCATCGGAGAGTTGGCAAAGTTGTTTTGCTTCATCCCAAGTATGTTTTTTTTTGTTTTTATCATTCATTAAAATATTGCTCCTACGATAAATGTTATAATTTGCCATCTCCTAAACCTCTAAAGCTAGAGGCAATAGCTAAATCTTGATGGTATCTCATAGTGGCCTGCTTTGTACAAGTCTATTT
>JAHFUF010000516.1 GCA_023265235.1 Blastocatellia bacterium | reverse complement strand
CTTATGGACTATCTGCAATACTAGTTTTTATTGGTATAAAGATGATTATTGCCCAACTTGGTTATCATATCCCTACTGCAATAGCTTTAGGTACAGTCGCTGGAATTTTAGCTATATCTATAGTTATTTCTATTATGTTTAAGCCCGCAGAACCAGAAGAAAAATCTGCTGAATCAGGAAAATAAATTTACCTAGTGCTCTAAGAGTGAGATAGCTTGCTCTTAGACATTAACCCTTTGGCAAAGTGCTTTTAAGCTCATAGTTTTTGTGTAATTAATCACTCCACTCGTTATAACCCAACAAATCATTTAGTTCTTTTTGATGAAATTTCCATTGAGGCATAAATTTACTCAATAAACTATTAAATCGCTTATTGTGATTGCGTTCTAGTAAATGTACTAGTTCATGAACAATGATATATTCCAAACACAAAGTTGACTTTTTGGCTAATTCAAGGTTGAGCCAAATGCGTTTAGCTTCAATCTTACAGCTTCCCCAACGGGTTTTCATCTGTTTTACATGCCACTCATTAGCTTGGACACCAATAATAATTTGCCATTTTTCGAGCAGTGCAGGGATTTTTTCTTTTAATTTCTGTCTATACCATTCTGTCAATACTCGCTCGCGCTGTTCTGTGTTGCTACCTATACGTACATAAAGGTCTATATATTTTTTGTTTCTGATTTCTACTTTTGGCATGCTGTCATGATAAATAACATTTAGTAAATAACGATAGCCTTCAAAATAATGGCTTTCACCTGAAATATATTCTCTTTGAGGTTGTCGCTCTTGGGTTTCAAACTTTAATTGCTGTTTTTTTATCCAAGATAATTTTGAAATAGCAAACAGCCTAACCGCCTCATCATTGACTCTTAAAGGCGCAGCAACCCGCACTCTACCTTCTGGCGGGTAGACAGCCAAGTGTAGGTTTTTAATATTTTTCCTCACAACATCTATTACAATATTGCTTACCTTAATTTGATGCATATCTTAAATACTCAACTTGGTTTTTAACTAATTCTAAAATTCGATCTGTTTCAGAGTCATCTTTAAGTATCTTTTTAATGGCATTTCTTACCTTACGTAATTTCATTGTATTGCTAAGCCAATCGTCTGTTAAGCTCTCATAAACCGCATTATCCACTTCCAACGCTAATTCTTCATTGCAATTAAGGTTATCGTACAAATTCTGTTTTGCTGCGCTGTTTAGCGTTTTGGGATACCTAGTTAGGTTGGCTGGATGGGCTATTTGTTTAGTAAGCTCAATGATTTCTGCTAAGTAATCTTCATACTCAGCCACTTCTTCTCTACGTCGTTTAATTAGTTCATCTAAAACCACTGACATTTCCTCATAATACTTTGGATTAATTGGTTGTTGGTCAATTATTAATTTGCGTAAGTTGTTTTCTACTGTTTCGGCTGTCGCTTGTTTGCTTTCGCGGATACCTTCAGGTAATTCTTTAATAGCATCTGCACCACGATCAACAATCAATTCTATAAGGGTAAAATCATCAAAAGCAGAAACCTTTCTGCTTTCTTCTGCCTTTATATAAGTATCTATTAAATGCCGCATTGCAGGTTCATATAATTTCAAATCAATATAATCACCGCTTGCTAGTTGTACTTCTTTTCGTACTGATTCGTAATGGCTTACCAATGTTTTTATTTCTTGAGCTTGTGCAACTGTGTAACCTACCTCTTCTGATTCCATCTCACTAGCGATACTACTATAAGCCCTAATTAAGCTTGAAGTCTCTTTGTAAAGGGCTTTTCGCTTTGGTTCATTGGTTTTGAGTTCATCTTTATTAGCTGTGTCTTTAGCACAAAAGTAATGAATATAAGTGGGTGTATCTTTTGGGGCTTCAACAGGCTCACACAAGGCATAGATGCTTTCTAGTGCTTCTTCCAAGCGTTCTTTAGCCTTTTTTAATCGGTCACTTAACAGCCCTTCAACATCTGATGGATCAAAATTATCAAAGGCACCTGAAGTGTAATCAGTAAAAGCTTTTTCAAGTTTGTTAAATAAGTCTTTGTAGTCAATAACATAACCATATTCTTTATCATCCCCATCTAGCCTATTAACACGGCAAATAGCTTGAAACAGCCCATGATCTTGCATCGATTTATCAATATAAAGATATGTTGCTGGTGGAGCATCAAAACCTGTCAAAAGCTTATCTACTACGATTAAAAGCTTCATTTGTGCAGGTTCATTTATAAACTGCTTTTGGACATCTTCTTCAAATTGTTCTACTGACTTACCTTTGAGCATTTTGTTATAGGTTTCATATTTCTCTAGGTTTTCAGTCTCGCCTTCTCCTGTTGTTTCACCTTTTATCTGTCTGGTTGAAGGCACATAAGATGTAACAATCGCGCATTTAGTAAAATCTGCTTGTTGAAATAACTCATAGTATTTACAAGCACTATAAATACTACCTGCAATCAATATGGCGTTACCTCTACCATTTTGTAAACGGTCTTTGGTTTCCATATCAAATATTATATCAGCCACAATTTGTTCTAGTCTTGATTGGGAACTTAAAACTTTTTGCATTGTTCCCCATCTCTTTTTTAACTCATTTTTAGCATATTCGGTTAAGCCTTTGGTTTTAGCTTCAAACCACTTATCTATTTTTTCTCTTGAAGTAAGGTTTTGATCAATATTGCGGGCTTCATAGCGTAAATCTAATATGACTTTATCTTTTACAGCTTCGTTAAATTTATAGGTGTGAATATATTTCCCAAAAACTTCTATACTCTTTTGTTTATCCTGTTTAAGCAAGGGTGTGCCTGTAAACCCTATAAAGATTGCATTTGGCAACATTTTTTTCATTGCTTCGTGGAGTTTGCCAGATTGTGTACGGTGACATTCATCTACAAAAACATAAATATCCCCTTTTGCCTTAAAATCAGCAAATAAATGGGTCTTAATGTCTTCAATATAAGCCTCATAATCAACTTCCCCTTTATTGCCGAATTTATGGATTAGTGAGCAAAGCAATGACTCAGTAGTTAAATTTAGCCTTTCTATCAAGTCTTTACCGCTTTTTGTACGGTAGATTTTTTCTTCTACACCTAAAAAAACTTTTTCAATTTGATTGTCTAGCTCTTCTCGGTCTGTGATGATTAACACACGAGCATTTTGGGTATTTTCACGAATCCACTTTGTTAACCAAACCATTGTTAAGCTTTTACCACTACCTTGAGTGTGCCAAATAACACCGCCTTCTCTTTGTCTAATCGTTTTTTGGCCAGCTTTTACACCAAAATATTGATGTGGGCGACACAGCTTTTTAATACCTCGATCAAAAACTATAAAGTCATGCAATATTTCTAAAAACCGTTTTTTATCACATACTTGCTTAATATAGTTATCTAGCGTCTTTTCACTACTATCGTCTTCCTCTTTCCAGGTCAAATAATTCTTCTCTGTAGTTTCAACCGTACCATAGCGTAGCCCTTCCGTATCATTGCCCGCCATAACTAGCTGTATAGTTGAAAAAAACGGCTTAATAAATCTTTCTTGTTGATTATCTAGGTTTTGTCTTATACCTTCAGAGACAGAAATAGTACTACGTTTAAGTTCTAGGACTCCAAGAGCAATACCATTAACATAAAGCACAATATCAGGACGTTTTTCATTTTCTCCTTTGACAGTTACTTCTTCAGCAATAGCAAAATGGTTATTTAGAGGATTTTTCCAATCAATCAGCCAAACAGTTTCATTATTTGCGCCTATATCTTCTTTAACCTTAACCCCATAGCGCAATAGTCCATAAACTTCTTTATTAGTATAATAGAGGTTTTTGTTTTGATCTCCTGCCGCCTTGTTTAATTCATAGAGTGCTTTTGTAATAAGCGTTTCGCTGTATTTACAGTCACGTAGGTAAGTAGATAAAAGTGGTTCGTCAACATTACTATTATTTCGTCGATAATGCCAATTTCCCAAATATTTATAATCCAACTCAGTTTGAAATATTGTAACTATTCGGTTTTGTGTAACTTGTTCTGGTTGTCCAGGTATTATTGTCATATCAACCTCGTTTGTGATTTTGGGGACTCACACCATGATCTTGTCTTGGCAGTTACCTGCCAAGCTAAAAATTGTAATGTCGCTAACGCGACTTAAGATGTTACTTGCCTTGATTTAGACAAAAATTTGTATCTATGTCATTAAAACAACACAATTTTATAAAAGGTATGGATATCATGAAACAAACATATACAAATTTAATCATGCATCTAGTATTTAGTACCAGGGGACGAATGCCTATGATAGACAAAGAAATGAAACCAAAATTATTTGCCTACATGTCAGTTATTGTAAGGAATGTGAAAGGTAATCCATTAAAAATAAATGGTACTTCTGACCATATCCACCTGTTAGTTCA
>JAHFUF010000515.1 GCA_023265235.1 Blastocatellia bacterium | reverse complement strand
CTTAATGAAATTGCTCAGTCGCTTGATGCTGATGTTGAAGTTCTTAGTTCTCTTTCTCGTGATACTACCGCTTCTAAACGTCTTTCTTCTCTACTGGCTGAACTTTATTCTCTTTCTTATCCTTTGGATTTTTCGCGCCTCTTTCCTACTAATTCTTTAGTTTCTCTTCCTTCCTATCCTTGGCAACACCAAACCTGTTGGCTTAGGTATACTACTAAAGAAATGAGCTATCAATTAAGTCGAACAGGTAGAAAACTTAACTCCCATCCATATTTGGATCACTATATTCGCTTAGCACAACAACCTAATCAACATATTTGGGAAACTCTCTTTGCTAATGAAGCGACTAATTATTCGCTAGAATATTCTTTGTATGAAAATAGCTATCTTCCTATAGGTTTAGTAATAGAAATGGTACTAGGAGCAACAAAGGAAGTTTGGCGAAAAGAAAATAGTTACTGCTTAGAAAATATTGAACTAAAAGCACTTATTCCTATTTCAACAGAAAAACCTGTCAAAGTGCAATTAATGTTTTCTGAAGAAACAAAAAATATAATTAATTTTCAATGTTTTACACTGTTAGAAACATCACCTTCATCTTTCAAAACAGAGCTTAACCTAAAAGGTAGTTTGGTTAAAAATACGCGATCTACTAAAAGTGTATCGTTAAGACAATTAATTAATCAATGTCCAAATGTTGCTGATATAACAGAATTTTACCACTCACTCAAATACGAAGGTTTATCTTATGATAACCACCTACAGGTATTAAAAGAAATTAATTATGGTGAAAAACAAGCTCTAGGAAAAATACATCTAGCAAAAGATAGTATGCCTGAAATATACCCATATTTCTTACCCCCTATCCTACTAGAAGCTTGTTTGCAGATGGCTAATGCTGCTTTATTGTCTGAGGAAAAATTTACTGTGTTGTTGCCAGTAAAAATTTCTCAATTAAAAATACATCAGCAAATAAGTAATTACAGAGAGGTTTACTCTTATGTTGTAGTTAAAAAACAGGACAATATTTATCAAGCTTCCTGTTCAGTGATAAGCCTTGATGGAGTGCTACTAGCAGAGCTTATAGACATACAATTAAAGCCTATTCGAGATCTAGAAGTCAGTCTAGCCCGTTGGTTATACAAAATTAGCTGGCAAATCCAGAACAACCAAGACCTGTTGGACATAAAAACTAACTCACCCTCTACTTACTTGGTATTTGCAGATGATAAAGGTGTTGCAGACAAAGTAATTGCATTACTACAAGCAAATGGGGATAAAGTCGTAAAAGTAAGTGCTTCTGAACGATTTGCTAATTCTGCTTATCGTCAATATGAAGTTAACCCATTACGAATAGAAGACTTCCAGCTTTTATTCCAACAAGCGTTTGATCAGTATGAAGAAACTTGTCAAAAAATACTGCACTTTTGGGCGTTAAATTCTCCAAGTAATGACGAGTTAACAGTAGATAGCCTTGCTTTAAGTCAACAAGTTACTTGTGGTAGTGTACTGACACTAATTCAAGCGCTATCTAAGTTAACTTGGCGAGATATACCTAATCTATGTCTTTTTACTAGTGGAGTACAAGCAGTAGAAAACACTGCTCCTTGTTTGGCTCAAGCTACTCTTTGGGGGCTAGCAAGAGTTATTTTTCATGAACACGCTGAACTATTTTGTAAAGCTATTGATCTAAGTCATACGCCTAGCAATAATGAATTAAGTTTGCTAGTAAATTATTTGCTATATGATACGCTACAAAATCAAATAGTCTTACGCAATAATAATTATTATTTTGCTAAACTAGTCCAATCTAAGCTTAAACTTGCGGCTTCAGTTAATCTGCTTTTTAGCCCAGAAAAAACTTATTTGATTTCAGGTGGTACTGGGGCACTTGGTCTAACTATAACTAAATGGATGGTATCTGAAGGCGCCAAACATATTGTTTTACTAAGCCGTAGAGGGCTAACGGATTCTTTACAAAAAAGCTTAAGTGATATTTCTGCAACAGGAGCAAATATTGTAGTAGCCAAGGTTGATGTTTCTAATCAACAACAACTAACTAGTCTACTTAATCAGATTGAAAGTGCCCTACCACCACTAGCAGGTATTATTCATGCAGCCACAGTTTTACATGATGCTAGTTTATTAAAACTTGACTATCAAAGCTTTGAAAAAGTACTAGCAGCTAAAGCCTATGGAGCTTGGTTGCTACATTCGCTAACAAAAAACCTAAAACTAGATTTTTTTGTTTGTTTTTCTTCAGCAGTTTCACTATTAGGATCTCCAGGTCAAGCTAATTATTCTGCGGCTAATGCGTTTCTTGACACATTAGCTCGCCTACGTCATTCAGCTAACCAACCAGCTTTAAGTATAAATTGGGGGCCATGGGCTGATATTGGTATAGCTGCGGCTGCTGCTAATCGTGGCGAACGTTTGGCTCATAGAGGGATTGCTAGTATTAGCCCGCAACAAGCCTTACTTGCGTTAGAATGTCTTTTCCCTCTTAACATCGCTCAAGTAGCTGTAATGTCGCTTAACCTACAGCAATGGCAACAGTTTTATCCTCGTATGGCTAACTCTGCGTTTTTATCCGCTCTCTCTCTTTTACGCTCTACTGCAAGTAATGATACCAATTTGCGTAAACTGTTGTTAGAAACAGATTCAGCAAAACAACAACGTTTACTTTTAGAGTCATTTGTTAAAAACCAGCTTGCTGAAGTATTAGGAGCTAATACAAATGATATAGATTCATCTACTCCACTACAAACACTAGGAATAGATTCTATAATGGCATTAGAGTTACGCAACAGGCTTGAAGATGGTCTTGGTATCTCGCTTTCTGCCACGCTAATTTGGGCTTATCCAACAGTTTCCGCTTTAGTTTTACATTTAGCTCAAAAACTTGATATATCCCTTGATCTTGATGATAAAGCTTCTTTGCCTGTTACATATGATACCTTCTCGCAAGAAGATTCTTTACGAGCAATTGAAATTTTACTTGAAGTACAACAACTCCAAAATGTTTTAAAATCTAAATCTGACTCTATACCTGAAGCAGAATAGCTGTGAGAAAACACTATGTCTAAAAGATTAAAAAGTGTTATAGGTATTTTTAATATTTTATTAGATAGCCAAAGAATATAGACTCTCCAGAATATTTAGCTTTGCAAGACAAATTTTTCACGCTATTGGGTTAAAGAAAAAGTCATTAGGAGACAAAATGAGACAACTCAACTTTATTGAAACGGGTAAACTATCTTGGGAAGAAGTTCCAGAACCTAAGTTACAAAGTGAGCAAGATGCTTTGGTCAGACCTATTACTGTAGCACGTTGTGATTTGGACTTTGCTATTGTTCATGGTAAAGCACCTTTTATGGGGCCATTTCCTCTAGGACATGAGTTTGTTGGTGAAATTATTGAGCTAGGATCTTTAGTAACAGACTTTTATGTTGGACAACGTGTTGTTGTTCCTTTTCAGATTTCTTGTGGTGAATGTCTACTATGTCATCGCCATTTAACCTCTAGTTGCAAAGGCGTTCCCTATCGTTCTATGTATGGATTGGGTGCTTTAGGTGGTGAATGGGGAGGTGCACTATCAGATTTAGTACGAGTACCTTTTGCTCAACATATGTTGGTTGCTGTACCAAATAGCCTTGACCCCGCAGCCTTAGCAAGTGTAAGTGATAATTTACCTGATGCTTGGCGTACAGTAGCACCTTACCTAGAAGAATCACCTAATCAAAGTGTTTTAATTATAGGAGGAGGAGCTTGGAGTATTAGCCTTTATGCAGTAGCTATCGCAGTTGCTTTAGGTGCAAAACAAATAGATTATGCTGATAATGACCCTGCAAGGCTTGCATTAGCAGAATCTTTAGGAGCAAAAATAATTGCTGAAAATATTCCTAGGCGTTTAGGAGAATATGACATTACTGTAGATGGGAGTGCTAATCCTAAAGGATTAGCTTGTGCTTTAAGATCTACAACCCCTGGAGGAATATGTACTAGCGTAGGAATATACTATACAGACACAACCCCAATACCTTTACTAGATATGTACGACAAAGGAATAACCTTTAAGACAGGTCGTGTAAATGCTCGCAGTTATATCCCTAAGATTATTGATTTGGTAGAAAAAGGAAGACTTCATCCAGAAAAGATTACATCCAAAGTGGCTCCTTGGGATGAAGCAATAGAAGCTTGGCATGAGCCTTGTGTAAAGGTAATAATATCCAGATAATATCCTATGTAAGGGCGAACACATAGGTGTTCGCCCTTCTGAAGTTTGGACATTTTGGTCACAAAGTAGCCGAATCAAATAAAGATTTGGCCGAGATTTCAAAGTCAAAAGGTAAAGTTTCGGGATGAAAAACCACTTCATCACGTAAAAAGCGA
>JAHFUF010000514.1 GCA_023265235.1 Blastocatellia bacterium | reverse complement strand
TGAAATTGTGGCTGTCCAAAAAAAAGCGCGTTAAGTACATGATTAATTTCATTAATAGTTAAACCTTTAAGCCCTATTATCATATTATTGCGAAGTCTTTCATCAGCAATTGGTGCTCTAAAATAGCGTGTAGAAACAAAATCTAGTAATGGCCCAATTTCATCTTCTCCTGGTAAAGGAACATCTATTAAGTGTACTTCTTTGCTTAATTCTTCAGGTAAGCTAAAAGTGGTTGAGATAAATACCAAAAACCTAGCTTTTTCTTTTAATGCGTAGTAAGCATCCCTAGTTCTACGTATTAGGGTTGGGTTATCTTTTAAGAAAGTTGGAAAATCTTTTAAGATATAAAACCCTGGTTCGCCTTCTTTAATAATAAAATCAATTGCTTTGGTAGGGTCTGTAGTAGCAGGAACAGTAGACTTAGCATCTCGCAAGCCTTCTGAAACTGTCCAAACATAAATTGGGACAGTTTGTGAAAAGCTTTTTGCAATACTTTGTACCATTTTTTCTGCTCTATCCTCTTCCCAAGTACGTAGGTAAAGTATTGGATATTGGGCAACAATTGCCCGTTTAATACGGTCTATAGCAGTTAAACGAACTTGATTTTGCATAATAGTTAAATATAGAAGTTAGGTTAAGTTTAATAGCTAGCAAATAGTAGCGAAATCAGCGAGGTTTTTCAATTTGCTAGCACCATAACAATTAAGACTCATAACCATTTCAGTTATATTAGTTGTATTAGAGTGATTTAGTTAGGTTTTCTATTTCTACAGGTTCAATTTTATCTGCTATAGAGAATTTAAAAATTTGCCCATAAAAATAATACTCTGCTTCTAGCGAGCGCTTAATATTTTCTGCACGACGAAAGCCATGTTGCTCGCCTTCAAAGGGTACATAGGCTATAGGTATTTTCTTTTCACGCAAAGCTTCTAACATTTTTTCTGCTTGATTAGGAGGAACTACTTTGTCTTCTAAGCCTTGGAATAAAATTACTGGACAAGAAAGACCTTCTACATGGTTAATAGGCGAACGTTCATTATATAGGTCTTTGCGTTCAGGATAAGGCCCAATTAAGTTATCTAAATAGCGTGATTCAAATTTATGAGTATCTTCAGCTAAGGCTTTTAGATCGCTAACCCCGTAATAACTAGCACCAGCCTGAAAATAATCACGGAAAGCTAGGACACAAAGCGTAGTATAACCTCCTGCACTACCACCATCTATAGCTAATCGCTTTACATCTGCTTTGTTTTGAGAAACCAAATATTTTGCCCCATTAACACAATCATCAACATCAACAATCCCCCAATTATTATTGAGTCTTTCTCGGTAAACGCGACCATAACCTGTGCTACCACCATAGTTTACATCTAGCACAGCAAACCCGCGACTTGTCCAATATTGAATAGTCAAACTTAGTACAGATGAAGTAGCCGCCGTTGGCCCTCCATGGCTCTTTACTAATAATGGGGGACATTCCCTACTATAAGCTTGATAGTCACGGTTTTTAGGTGGATAGTAAAAAGCATGTGCAGTTAAATTATTTTCTGTAGGAAACTCAATTGTCTCAGGCACAGATAAATATTCTCTATCAACGCTTAACTCACTAGTACGTTTAAGTATCTTTGTTTCACAACTAGACAAATCTAGTTGGACAATTTCTCTTAGTCGAGTTGGGGAGCCACCAACAAAAAAGGCTTTACCATCAGCAACACGTAAATCAGAAATCTCTGTATAAGGCACTTCCAGAGTTTTTAGCGTTTTTGCATTTATATCAAGCCTAGCTAAATACCAAACCCCTTTTTCTGTATAGGTACAAACAATTTCCTTATCTGACGCAAAATCATATGTACGCATTCCAAAAACCCATTGAGGCAAGCCAAAATCCAAGTTTTTTTCATACAATGGTTTTATTTGTCCTAGTTGCCAAGCGTAGAGGTTTGACCAGCCGCTTTGGTCAGAAATAAAATAAAGTGTCTCATCCTTTGACCATTGAGGTTGAAAGATAGAAGTATTTTTACCACCAGCAATTTGTTTTGAGTTTTTAATTGAGCCATCTGTGTCAAATTCTGCTACCCAAAGTTCTGTAGAGTCCCAAGGCATATTAGGATGATGCCAAGTAAGCCAGGCTAGTTTAGTTCCATCAGAGCTAATTTGTGGAGAGGAGTAAAAATCATTACCAGAAACCAAAACCTTACCATTGTTTTCTTTAGTTATATCTATTGCAACTATTGAGTTAACCGCTTCTTGATCGCTATTAGTATGATCTTCTTGTACACAAATTAGGCGACTGCGGCTTTTATCAAAACAAGCATCTGCATAATAAAAATTGCCTGCGGCGGTAATAGCTTGAGCAGATAAGCTATTATTTGTATCTATTTTATAGATTCTTTGATCAGAAAAATTAGAAAAATAAACTATACCTTCGACTACCAAAAACTCCCCGCCGCCATACTCATGAACACGTGTACGGGCATTAAAAGGAGGTAACACAACATCAAGAATATCTCCATTAGCATGCATCTTTACAATAACATTTCGCCCTGCTTCATTTGGGCGCATTTCATTCCAATAAATATTCCCTCTATTATAAACAGGGGTTTTCAACCTCACAGTACCAGTAACAACCAAATCTGATGTAATAGGCGAGAGCCAAGAACCATAAGTAGCGGTTTGTTTTTCTGTCATTTTTTATTTACTCCTAAATATTGGAAAACGCTTTCTTAAAGTATCAACGAAAACTTTATCTGCTGACAAGGAAAAAATACCTACAATAGAATATCCTCGCTTATAAGCTAAAAAGAAGGTTAAAAATAATGCAATACTAGTGATTAAAAAGTTTGGCCAAGCATTAAGTTCCCATTGTCCCGACCAAGTTAATTGCCATGAAGATGAAAACGGTAAAAGATAAGGAATTGGCCATTGATAACCATCTGGCCCCCTTGAGCCTACTAGATCGCCTAGTAAATGCAAATGAAAGCTTATAAAGGTAAGTATTGCTGTTAAAAAGCGATGTGTAGAAAAAAAGGCCGCAAGCAATGTTACTAGTAAGCCAAAGCCTATATTATGGCCTAAGATATGGTGATAATCCGACCACCAAAGTAAAGGATAAGTAGTATTTTCTGTTAAACTCTCAGCAATAATCCCTAGTCCATCTAGGTCAGGAATTGCCCCAGCAAAAGCAATTAGAGCACGTTCTTTGTTGGTAAGTTTTGTTGGAGTAGCTACCAACCAGCCAATAAAAAAATGTGTGATTGGACTCATAAACAATCTAGAAGAAAACTTCTGAATCGTCATCTTCTTCTAAGCCATCGTCATCGTCATCGTCATCGTCATCGTCTTCATCCTCTGCTTCTAGTGCAATTAATGCTTGTCCTTTTATAGTAGCATCGGGTTTTAAGCGTAGTAGTGCAGAATCTAGAGAACTAAAAATACAGGCGTATGATTTTGTAGAATCTGGGTTTTCTGTTACTTCTTGTCTAGTGTAGCGTGGCCCTTTAGGATTTGGGTTGGAGCTTTCATCAAGTTCTACCCAAATTTCATCATCTTCCCCAAACATCTCTAAAAAACCAGTCTCATCATAAATCATTGAATAACTTGTATTTTCTTCATCATTCCAATAAACATATAAACACCTGCTAAATTCTTGGCATAATTCTTTAGCAATATTTTCAACAACTTCTGGTTCTAGAATTTCTGGGGTATAGATATAAACAACATTCATATCTTCTTCTACTTCAAAGTGACTACGCTCAAAATTAAATAGCTCGTCATTTTCTTCTAAAAAATTTGCTGCTTCTTCAAATTCACCACAAAAAACAAAAGCTTCAAAAATTGTACCCATAAATTAAGCTCCTATAAGTTATTCTACGATATTAGGAAGGAAAAAGCGTTAGAGTAGTGTTTTTATTAATAAATTTTAGGTTTCTAAAATCACAGGAATAATCGTTGGCCGATGGCCTGTCCTTTTTTGAATAAAGCGTTTTAGCTCCAAACGAATTTTTTCTTTAATTACAGCCTCATCTCTACGTTCATCTTGTCCAGAAGAATTAATAGTTTCAGTAACAAGGTTTGAAAGTTTAGCTAAATAACCGCCATCATCATCGTTAGGGATATTAAACCCCCTAGTAATAACCTCTGGTTCTATTTCTATTTTTCCAGTGCTTTTATTAATAGCAACAATAGGTACTACAATTCCATCATAAGCAAGGTGCTTACGATCACGTACTACTAAATCTTCTATTTTACCAATGCCAGTAGAATCAATATAGGTACGTCCAACAGGGATTTTCCCTGTTACAGAAACAGAGTCTTTCTCAAGTCCAATAATATCACCTGATTCAACCAATAGTATTTGTTCTGATTTATAACCTAAAGTACAAGCAAATCTTTTATGT
>JAHFUF010000513.1 GCA_023265235.1 Blastocatellia bacterium | reverse complement strand
CAAAACACCAATCTTAGTTAAAAATATTGCTACAGTTAAACTAGGAGCAGCCTTAAAACGTGGTGATGGTAGTTTTAATGAGCAATCTGGTGTTGTTGCAACGATTCAAAAACAACCCAATGCTAATACTTTACAAGTCACTAAAGGAATTGAAAACACCCTAGCAGAACTAAAAGCAACTCTACCTCCAGATGTAAACATTGACACTAAAGCTTTTCAACAAGCAGATTTTATAAACCGTGCTGTTGGTAATGTAAATCGTTCGCTTGTTGAAGGTGGTGTGATGGTAACAATCATACTATTTATCTTTCTTTGGAATTTCCGCACTACCTTTATTAGCTTAACAGCAATTCCTCTATCTCTAATCACGGCAATATTAGCAATGAATTACTTTGGTTTAAGTGTTAATACAATGACTCTAGGAGGATTAGCAATTGCTATTGGAGAGCTTGTTGATGATGCAATTGTTGATGTGGAAAATGTTTTTCGCCGCTTAAAGCAAAATGCTAAATTACAAACACCAGAACCAATAATAAGCGTTATTTATCGTGCATCTAGCGAGATTAGAAACTCTATAGTTTTTGCAACTCTAATTATTGTCCTAGTTTTTTTACCTTTATTTAGCTTAAGTGGATTTGAAGGAAGAATGTTTGCTCCACTAGCTTTTGCTTATGTTATTTCTATCTTAGCTTCATTAGCGGTTGCTTTAACCGTAACGCCTGTTCTTTGCTATTATCTGCTAGGTAATTCAGAACAGTTAAAAACCGATCATGACTCTTTTATAGTTAATTGGCTCAAAAGCCGCTATTTGAAGGTACTTAACTGGACGTTAAGACATCCTTTTCAAATCATATCTGTTTCAGCCGCAATGTTATTTCTAGCCATTAGCGTAATGCCTCTAATGGGAAGGGAATTTCTACCACCATTTAATGAAGGTTCACTAAATATCAATGTAAACTTGCCTCCTGGTAGCTCACTTGTAGAATCTAACCGAATAGGCAATATTATAGAAAGTAATTTACACAAAACCCCTGAAGTAGCTTCAACCACGAGGCGTACAGGTAGAGCAGAACTTGACGAACATGCAGCAGGTGTTAACACTAGTGAGTTAGAAGTAGTAGTAAAGCAAGGTAATAGACCACACACTGAAGTAATTGAAGAAATACGTGCTAATCTTTCACACATTCCAGGCATAGATGTAGAAGTAGGGCAGCCTATTTCACACCGTATTGATCATCTTTTATCAGGAACACGCGCACAGATTGCTATTAAGCTTTTTGGTTCTGACTTAGCCACATTACGCAATAAAGCAGGGGAGATTAGAGAAGCAATGTCTACTGTACCTGGTATTGTAGATTTGCTAGTAGAACCTCAAGTAGGTGTACCACAACTGCAAATTAACCTAAATCGCCAAGCAGCATCAGCCGTAGGGCTGCGTGCTGAAAATGTTGCTGAAGATGTAGAAACGGCTTTTAATGGTCAAGTTGTTTCTCAAGTCTTAGAAGAACAAAGAACTTATGATGTAGTTGTGCGTCTTGCTGATTCAGCCCGTGAATCTGTTGAAACCATTAGTAAAACTCTAATTGATACTCCACTTGGTAACAAAGTTCCTATTAATCAAATTGCAGAAGTGAAAGTAGACCAAGGCCCCAACACTATTAACCGTGAAAATGTACAACGCCGCATTATTATTCAAGCTAATGTTGCAGACCGTGACTTAGGTAGTGTAATTGCGGATGTAAAACAAGCCATTAATAAACAAGTCTCTTTACCACAAGGCTATTTTTTACAATATGGAGGACAATTTGAGTCTCAAGAAAAGGCATCTAGACAGATAACATTGCTTTCACTGGTAGCAATAGGAGGAATATTTTTACTCCTATACATAGCCTTAGCCTCTATGCGTTCAGCTTTACTAGTGATGGCCAATCTACCATTAGCATTAATAGGTGGTGTAGCAATGGTGTTTATCTCAGGAGGAACACTTTCTATAGCTTCACTTGTAGGATTTATCACATTATTTGGAATTGCTACTCGTAATGGGATAATGCTTGTTACTCATTATACTCACTTAATCAAAGAAGAAGGTTTAAGTTTTCGTGATGCCATTGTGCAAGGCTCACTAGAAAGGTTAAGCCCAATTTTGATGACTGCGCTTGTTACAGGTATTGGACTTGTTCCACTAGCTTTAGGCAAAGGTGATCCAGGTAAAGAGATTCAACAACCTATGGCTGTAGTTATTTTAGGAGGAGTCATTACTTCTACATTACTTAATATGATTGTTATACCTGCGCTTTATTTAAAATTCGGTCGTGTAGAAGCAAAAGAAACAAGCAAAGAATTTTTATTAGATAGTCAACCATTACCAACATCAGGAGATTAATCAAATCAAGAATAATGTAATGCTCAAATAAATGCTCAAAATATGTTGTTGTACAAAAAATTGTGAGTGGGAAAGCGGGCATCTTGCCCGCATCTTATAGAACCTTAAGCACATGCGGGCAAGATGTCCGCGTCCCCAGATTAAAATTTGTACAACAACGTAAATGCCCACTACATCTTTCTTCTATATCTATTATATAAATATAAACAAGTTTACTAAAAATCTAGCAATTGTAAGATATTCACTTGACTATAATTATAATTTCGACTATTTTAAAATAATAAACCTAACAACTGTAAGATATCATATGCCTGATGTAATAAGTTTATAAATAGGAATATTAAAGTGAACTGGTTATTAATGCTCCATCAAATACCACCTAAACCTGCTTATTTTAGAGCTAAGGTTTTACGTAGACTCCAACAAATAGGAGCATTAGGGATAAAAAACTCTGCTTATTTATTGCATCAAAATGATGAAACCTTGGAAGATGCTCAATGGATATGTCAGGAAATTAAGCAAGAAGGCGGAGAGGCTTGGCTCTTTAAGGTTGAATTAATTACTGGATTAACCAATGAAAGTCTTATAGAAGCTTTTTCTGCAATGCGCACTCAGGATTATTCTGAACTTTTAACAATAGGTGAAAAGCTTTTCCAAAACCTAAAAAAATATAAAGAAACATCACAACTGCTAGACTCAGTTATTGAAGGAGACTTTGACCAGCAAAGGCGTAAATTAAACCGTCATTACCAAGAATTAAGAAAAATAGATTTTTTTAATGCTCCTGGACAAAAAGAATTGGAGGTGCTTATGAATTCTATAGACAATATTCTTCATAAAAAAGAACAACAACCTGCTACTAAACCTTTACTAGCAGACTTAAAATCAAGAACTTGGATCACTAGAAAAGGTATAAAGGTTGATCGTATTGCTTGTGTATGGTTAATTGAAAGTTTTATTGATTCACAAGCTAAGTTTAGTTTTGTTGATTTGAATACTTATCAACACAAGTCTAATGAAATACGTTTTGATATGTTTGAAGGAGAGTTTACTCATGAAGGTGATCAATGCACATTTGAAGTACTACTCAACTATATAGGAAATATTGATCCTGCCTTAAAAGCTATAGCAAATGTTGTTCATGATATAGATCTCAAAGATGGAAAGTACAAAAGTGTAGAAGCTATTGGAGTGGCTCAAATTCTTGAAGGAATTCTTCTTAGACATAAAACCGATTTGAAGCGTTTAGAAGAAGGCAAAACTATTTTTGACTCTCTCTATGCACAATTTTCCAACCAACAACACAATAAATAATCCTTATTACAAAAAGCTACAGAAAAGTTATATCAAGACTTTACCTCTGGTTTATGTTTGTTATAAAAAAGGCGGTTAACTCTAATAGAACCCAATTAGAGATTTAGAAAAAGGATATAGATATGACATTTATAATTATTGGGATTGCTGCCATTTTATTTTTAATCCTAGAAAGAATACCACGAATACAATTTTGTTCTTCTAGTCTATTTCGTCGTTATTTTCTAACAGATATTTTTTATTTGCTGGCAGGATTTATTGCTGGAAGCTCTCTTGCACTATCTTACATAACAACAGGATCTAGCTTACTAAAAACCTATTTTGGATTATCAGGGTTAGATTCTTTTAACTTCCCATTGTGGTTATTAGTAATTATAGCTTTAATTGCTATGGATTTAGGTAATTACCTTGCGCATTATTTGCTGCATAGGTTTAATTTCTTATGGGAGTTTCATAAAATTCACCACTCAATAATTACTCTTGATTGGTTAGCTACATTTCGTTCTCACCTCTTGGAACAAATGTTTAGACGTTTGATAGCACCTCTATTACTAATTTTGATAGGAATACCAATAAAAGTTGTAGCTATAGCGGGAGGTGTGTTTACAGCTTGGGCAATATTCAACCATTCTAATATCAAAGTAAACTTACGTTTTCTTGAAATGATATTTATTACTCCAAAACTTCATCGTCTACATCA
>JAHFUF010000512.1 GCA_023265235.1 Blastocatellia bacterium | reverse complement strand
TGCGTGCTGGACTTCTGAAGGTAATATAAACCGACCATCAGCAAAAGTCTTATCCTCAATGTCTACCATATTTGCAGTTACACCAGAAACTCTTGTGCCTAACAAATCCTTGCCTTCAAATTTTATATCTATTTGGTTGTTAATTTGTGCCCCAACTGTTTGACAAGTATCACAATGCTCTTGTAACCACTCATAGTCTATCCATTTAAGCTTTTTATTACGTTTGTCCATCTTTTCCCACTCTTCATCAGAAAGATTACCTACGGCAGCTATTCTAGCCACCATAAAGTGATTTACTCCTAACAAGCGAGAAAGTATGTCAGTAACATAGGTATTAAGGCCATTAATCGATGCTCCTACTAGTACTACAGAAGCAACACCTATGATAATTCCAATTAAGGTAAGAAAAGCTCTGAGTTTATGGGCAAAAATAGATTGCAAAGCAATCCTAAAAGTATCTAAATAAAGGGCTATTATTTTCATATATTTTTGGAGTGATTTGGAGTTGTTAAATTTTTGAAATTTTGCTTTTCTACGCTAGCTGAGTATTTAATGTTTAACTTATTTTCCCAACACGCTAGAATCAACAAAATAATATTTAATCAACATAGCATTTAAACGATTGCACTAGCCCAATAATTACACCTAAAAATCAGGAGAATTATTTTGTCAGCAATTATTCAGAGGATTGATTTTGGCCAAGCCCGCAAACTACGTCTACAAGGGGTTAAAGACGGTCAAATATTAACTGGCCCACAAACTGTGCATATTGACTTAGCTAATGGCTGTAACACTAATTGTACTACTTGTTGGGATCACTCACCTTTGCTAACTCTAGCCCGAACAATAGAGTGGAAACGCAAACAATTTGACTTTCAGGCTTTTTCTCTTTTAGCTGCGGATTTAGCTAGTATGAATTCTGTAGAAGCTGTGATTTTATCAGGAATGGGTGACCCTTTTGTTAATCCAGCAATCTATCAAATTATTGAAGTGTGTAAAAACTATGGTTGGCATGTAACTCTATTAACTAATGCTTTACTAGCTAATCCAGAGAAAATTTTGTCCTTAAAAGTCGATATGATGTTGATTTCTGTAAATGGAGTTTCGCCTAAGTCTTATACTGCTTTTCATCCTAATTTAAGACAATCTGATTTTGATAGACTCTGCCATTTGTTAGAGGCTTTTGCTTGGGCAGGTAAGCGATTTAAGCATGTCCAAGTGATAAACCGTGACACTGCCTCAGAGTTAGTAGAAATGATTAGGTTTGCAAATAAATATAATGCTAAGAGTATTACTTACAAATTAGCTAGCCTAGGACATGGCACAGAGCTTTGTGCTATTACAGAAGAACAACGTAGTCAGCTATTAACAGATCTTATTCCTATTGCCCATCAAGAAGCAAAAAAACTAAAAATAGAAACCAATTTAGATGTCTTTAGAGAACAAGTAACAGCAGGAGGGCTTGCTACTGCTCCAATTAAAGATGTAGGTTGTTTTATGGGATGGAATTATTCCCGTATTACAGTAGAAGGTAAAATCTTATTTTGCTGCTCTACTGAAGTTGAAGTAGGGCATCTGGCTCAAGGTAAATTCTCAGAACAGTGGTATGGCAAAGAGTGGCAAGAAGTACGTGAAAAACTGATGCAAGGTCGTTATTATCCTAGTTGTGCGCAGTGTGGCAAACTTAATCAGAATGTCAAAATAGGACAAAAAATTAAAGAAAAATTCGGTGAAGAAATTTATTTGCTACGTACTGGACGAGGAAAAAATAGTGAAGCCAAAAATTCTCAAAACCTATAAAATAACTTTTATTTTATCATTAGCTTTTAGCATTCTAACAAACTGTCAAACTGTTCATAATCCAGATAAAATAGCCTACTTAGGCATGCTAAACACACAGGCAGATGGTGCTACAGTAGAAATTAGGGCTTGGGTTAAAGATGTAACAGGGGATGAAAAATTAGGTCTAGAATTAGTCACTGGCGAGAGTGCAGATACTTATCCAATAGCAATAATTGTACTTAAAGACGGACAAAAAAACCCAGGAAAAGAAAAAACTGTTTGTATTCGAGGACAAATCTTAAAACGTTATGAGATTACAGAAGGAATGGTCTACCATATCAAAGACGCAGAAGTAATAGAATGTTACTAGCTTACTAGTTTGTTTAAAATTTTGTGCTAAAATACCACTCTTATCTACAAATTTTTAACCTTTCCATTAGGAGTAAGTCTAGTCACTTACCTTGGCCTAAAAGCCAAGGCTTGTTGGATAAAAGCGACAAGCCAATGTGACCATGACTAAGATTAGAGGTAGAAATAGATTTAAGCTACGTTATTTGGAAAGCTAAAGAACCTACCTACAGATGCTAGCCAGTCTGTAGCTCTAGAACTACTAAGTTAAACAAGAGCAAGGGTATAGTGATAGTGCTTAGCAGATATGCTGCCAAATAACATTGTCAAGGCCAACTTTACCCGCGTAAGCGGAGTCTTGTGGAGTAATTCACTTTTTTTAAGAGGAAGAACTCTTCTTCCTCTTTATATTTTTAATGGAGGCGGCAATTCTTGCGCAGACTTAAACCTGCGATCTCCTTGCCGAAGATTGATGAAACGAGTACTACTACTAATTATTACTATACTAGTATTAACTATACCAACATTAACTGTATTTCCTCAGGGCCAAAACCCAAGTGCATCAGGCCGTCAAGTAGGACAAGACCGATTCCGCTCTAACCTAGCAGAACCAGATGGTTTTTTAGGCTTACGTTTAGGAAATAGTTTTCGCTATGCAGAAGATCTTTTAGGTGAACCAGACTCAGTACGTAGAGGGAGTTTAGACTGGCGATTTCCTAGTGCTGATTTTGATCCATATGAAGGAATAACAGTTTTAGGAGACAAAAGAAGCATTGATGGGTTTGTTGCCTATCTTCGCCCTAATCGCATTCAATTTACAGATATGGACTTGCGCCCTAAACAAGATAGTTTTGGTGCTTTTAGTGCATCAAAACAATATATTGTGGGTAAATACGCTATTACTATACTAGTGCAAGGACAAGATACTGAATATGTCCGTCGTATAATTATGCAAGCAAAAAAGAAGGATAAATAATTAAACTAATGTAGAGACGAACCTATGTATTCGCCCTTTTAGAGAGCGTGAACTGTTCGCCCTTATTTGCTTTTAATAATTTAGCGTAGTGAATTTTATTTATATTAAATTATAGTTTCCTTTAACTTTTCTAAGTAAAAATGTTACAAGAGCAAGAAAACTAAACCCTAGGTTCAAAAAAATGACAGCAGAAGACTTTAATAATATTTGTCGAAAACTAAAGACTGGTACAGAACTAATCTTAAAATTAAACCATTACGAGCATGGCGAAAAACTTAATGGATTATTTCTTAACTTTACTGAAGCCGGGAAATACCCTGGAATGATGTCTTTAATTACTCAAACAGGTTCTGTAGCAATCCTCTCTGATTGGATTCAAGAACTCTATATTATTCCTAAAGGGATGAAGCCAGAAGATGTTATAAATGAGTAGGTTTTGCTCATAGCATTTTATCCAAATATAAGATTTATTCTGCTAAATTCTTCCTACTATCTTGCTTAAAAATAAGCTGTTATCTGTCATTTGGTAGGAAATACTTGTCCCGCCGGTCAAAAAATTGTTATCATCCACGGAAGGCTGTTTAGCATCTTTTAAGTGAGGACTTCTATGAGTCAAGAAAGAGAAACATTAGAACTAGATGTAGTTTTTGTTGGCGCGGGGCCAGCCAATTTAGCTGGAGCATATCATCTGAATAAGCTTATTAAAGCACACGATGAAGCTATTAACAAAGGTCAAAAAAAAGGCCGCAAACTAGGCGAAACAACTATTGGAGTAGTTGAAAAAGGCCGTGAAATAGGTGCACACATCCTTTCTGGTGCAGTAATGGATCCACGAGGATTAAAAGAGCTAATGCCAGATTTTCTAGAACAAGGTGCCCCAGTAGAATCAGAAGTTACTTACGATAAACTATTATTTTTTACTAAAAAAAGTAACCTTGCTTTTCCTATTACTCCCCCTCCTTTTCTTAATCACGGTAATTATATTGTTTCATTAGGAAAAATTGTTCGTTGGCTAGGCAAAAAAGTAGAAGAAGCAGACGTTAACATTTTTACAGAAACCCCTGCATCAGAAGTTTTATTAGATGGTGACAAAGTTATTGGTATCCGCACAGGTGACAAAGGTATTAGTAAAGAAGGTAAGAAAAAAGGCAATTATGAACCTGGAGTAGATATAGTTGCTAAAGTAACTGTCTTAGGCGAAGGATCACATGGCTCTTTAACAAAAAAACTAAAACCTCGCCTAAAGTTAGACATTGATTCTAACCCTCAAGTTTATGCTATTGGAGTAAAAGAAAT
>JAHFUF010000039.1 GCA_023265235.1 Blastocatellia bacterium | reverse complement strand
GGAGCAGGAGGAACAAGCCGATATATAAGCGATATGTGGGTGCAGTATGTCAACACAGATAGTAGTGCTAAAGCAAATCCTAGAAAAGCAATTACTAATAAACTAGTTGAAAACACAGGGTTAATAGCAGGACGAGAAATTCCTCGTATTACTTTTTCTATCTCTGCTAGTTCCTTTGTGTTAGACAATTATTGGATAAACTTATTTTCACTACCAATTCGTTTGGCTATTACCCTACTAACATTAATCCCAATACTTTTACAACTTTGGCCTAGGCCACGAATTAGCACACTTTACTTAATCTTTTATCTAGCTTTACTTTTAATATGGCCTTGGGAACCAAGTCGTTTTCTAATTCCACTTATCCCTTTTCTGATGTTATCGTTTTTTATTGGGCTTGAGTCAGTAATTCAATGGATAATAAATAAAACAACATTAAATCCTAGTCTTTTACCCAAAGCTATTTCAGCAATAGTTATATCGTTAGTTGTGTCTCACCTAATCAGTAATATTAGGTTTATACGCACTGTTTGGCAAAGTGGTGATTATACCTTTGAAGCAGCAGAGTTTTGGCAAGATACTCAAAGTGCTTATAATTGGGTTAATAAAAATCTTGCAAAAAATACCATTCTTGGTTGTATTCCTGCACTAGAAGCATACTGTTATCTCTATACAGAACGTAAATCTATTGCTTTACCCACTAACCCTATATTCTGTCAACAGGTTACACATATTATTTTTGTAGATGAAAAATTAGTTAACCATAATAAAGATGGACAGGCTGTAGGCGATTTTCAAAACCTAATTAAACGTGCTGGTAGTGATGATTTCCTCAAACTAGCTTATCAAAATAAGACTGTAAAGGTTTTTACTATAGATCAACCTCGATTAAAAGAGCTTTTGGACGGTCATCCTTAAAAACGTCAATAAAACTTTCCATACATTTTGATCCAAAATAGAAACTTTCGCGTTAAAGTGCTAAAATAACCAAAACATAAAATAGCCAAAACAACCAAATGCTAAAACTGGAAAATATTCAACCTAACTAACCAAATTGTGGGTTTTACAAGAAAGAGGTTTAAGATGTATTGTCCTAGTTGTGGAACAGAAGAACGTAATACCAGCCAATTTTGTCGCGCTTGTGGAACAGACATGCGCCCACTACGCACTGCGCTGCAAAAACCTGATGCTATTACAGTTTCTGCAACTTCTGCCCGTGAAGAAATTGGACGTGCGATTGCAACAAAAATTCAAACCTTAGAATCGGCAAGGGATCTAAAAAAAGTAGCAGAAGAGGTTTTGCCAGAAGTAGAAAAATTTCTTGAATCGCCTGCTGAACGACGGTTGCGCCGCTTACGTGCTGGAGTTATAACCTCGGCAGTTGGTTTAGGAGTAACAGTTATTTTACTCTTTGGTAGAGTTAACATTGTCCCTTTAGCTATTTTGGGATGGTCAGGAGGGCTATTAATCTTCCTAATAGGACTAGGTGTTATTCTTAACGGCTTATTATTTAGCTTGCCTAAAGAAAGTGTTCCTGATAATACGTTTGATAGACATTCTCTATTTGCTAATGAACAAAGTTCTAATAATTCATTAAATAAGGCTGAACATTTTGATCCACCAAGTAGCTTGTTTAGTAAGGGCAATCCAAATGAAGGGTTTAATGCTCAATACTTAGTTCCACCTCCTTCTGTAACTGAACATACAACTAGACAATTAAAGAAAAATGAAGAGGAACCTCCAAAACGTATTACAGCAGAATTACAGTAATTACAGTAAAGTTATAATACATGGAATTAGCTTTGTAACTTATTGAAAATAAAGAAAATTCTTGATGTCCCGTTAGGGACATTTGATAGGGAGCTAATTAAAGTTAGAAAATTTTGGCGGACGTTTTTCTAAAAAAGCTTGCATTCCCTCTTTTTGGTTAGGGTGAGTAAATCTTAAAGCAAAGGCATATCTTTCTAAAACTTCGGCTTGAGCGGTTGCTAAATGAGGCATACGCTCAGCTAAGCTCAAAGCTAACTCTATAGCACTTAAACTTAGGTTTGACAGTCGTTTTACTTGTGCTTGAAATTCTTCTTCTGTATAGATTTGATTGATCAAACCTAATCTAGAAACGTCTTCTGCTTTATACAGATTATTGTCTAATAATGCTTCTAAAGAATTAGCATAACCTATTCGTTTTACTAGCAAAGCAAAATTGTTTGGCATTTCTTTTTCAAACAAAGCTTTTACATCAGTAAAATCAAAAACACTATTTACGCTAGCATAAATTAATGGAACAGCTAATAGATCTAAAATCTCACTTAGAGAAAACTCCCCATCTAAATAAGCCATTAGAAGAGTGTTTTCAGTACAAAACGCTTCTTTTAAGCTTGTGTAGCAAATAAGTTGTCCATTTTCATTTACAACAACAGTTAATTTATTCATACATAATAATTAATTTAGTACTTAGGCAAGAGGTTAAGAGAAATAAGGTTTTAGTCGCTGATAAGTATTTTCTAGCATTTCTGGTAGGATTCTAGTTTCTCCTACTACAGTAGTAAAGTTAATATCTCCAAACCATCGTGGTAAAATATGCATATGCAAATGTGCTGCAACCCCTGCACCAGCAGCTTGTCCTAGATTCATTCCTAGGTTAAACCCCTGCGGTTTATATTCCTTTTCTAGCACAGATTGACATAGTTTTGTCATATCCATAATTTCATCACTAGCTTCTTTGGGTAATTCTGATAATAAAGATAGATGAGCAAAAGGAATAATTAAAAGATGTCCACTCATATAAGGATAGATATTAAGTACAATATAGCAGTGTGTGCCTCGATATAGAATAAAATTTGTTTGGTCTATAGATTCGCTAGCCAAACGACAAAACACACAACCTGTTTCTTTTTTAGCTCCAGTAACATATTGGTAACGCCAAGGACTCCATTCACGATCCATAGTAGGTTTTTAAGATTTAGTTTTTGAGTCTAAGTTTTGAGATAACCTTATTTTCCGTTTTAATGTTTTACTAGCACGAAAACTAACAGCATTACGAACAGGAATTTCTATAACCTCACCAGTGGTTATGTTTCTACCTTTACGTGCTGCTCGTTTAGTAATAGAAAACATTCCAAACCCACGTAAATCTACTTTTCCACCACTACTAAGTGTACTAGTAATACCCTCTAGTAATTGTGTTACTACCCTGGTACTTTCCTGTTCTGTTAGTTGTGTGTCTTTTCTTACTAGTTCAATTAAAGTTTTTTTATTCATAAAAAGCAAAAAGGGCGCGTAACCTGCGCCCTTTACTTAAATCATTAGCCTAGCTTAATACTAGCTACTTGTTCCAAACGTTTGTTGACAACTTCCCAGTTAACATTTTCCATAAAGGCTTTAATATAGTCTGCTACTACTGGCCCAAATTGTCTTTGATATGCGTGTTCATACATATCCATTGCAAGCAGTGGACGACCCATAGCATAGTTTACTGAGTGATCATCTTGAGCAATATTATGGAGTGAACCATCTACTAAAGAATAGGTTAATACTACCCAACCAGAGCCACCAGCTAAAGCTGCCCCTGTTCCACGAAATTCAGCTTCCCAGTTTTCTACACTACCCCAAGAAGCTTTAATTGCATCTGCTACCTTACCAGCAGATTTTCCATCACCACCTAGGTTATCAAAATAATGTTCATGCAAAATTACAGAATTCATCATAATGATTTGACGACGTTTAAGCCCAGCACGTACAAATGGTGGGGTATCTTTATTAAGAGTAGCAAGGGTTTGCTCTAATTTGTTTATAGCACCTACTGTTCCTGTATAGTTTTTAGCATGATGATTGGTGATCATTACTTCATCCAATCCTTTTAGTTTTGAAGGGGCATAAGGAAGATCTTTTACTTTACGAGTACCAGCATAAGCTGGTGGTAAAGCATCTTGAATTGTAGTCCAACCACTTACTTCAGGAACACTTTCCGCAATAGCGGCACCTACTGTTCCAAGAGTAATAGCTTTCATTATATCTCTTCTAGTTACCATGAATTTTCCTCCAAATAAGTTAAGTAGGAACAGTCTTATATGACTGCCCTTTTTTTAGGATTAATAAGGTTTACAGAGTTTTCCCGAAAGAGTTTTTCACCTAGTTATTAATAAAATTGTTTGAAAATACTAAAAATATTTTAGCTAATAAGAAAAGAGCCTAGAATTATTACTTCCAAGCTCTTAAGTATCTAATGAAAAATCATATAAATTTTAAACTAGTCGTTTTGACCATTGTCAGAGCCTTTTGCAGCCACTTCTGAACTAGCACTAAGGGAAGAAAATTGTGCCAATTCTCCTAGAGAAGCACCTACACCTTGATTTTGATAAGTGGTTACATCTTCTGGATCTTGATCCTTATTGGCAGCACGAGCGGAAAGACCTATTTTCTTTTGTGATTCATCTAGTTTAAGTATCTTAAATGACAATTCCTGTCCAGCTTGCAAGGCCATTTCTGGTTTTTCTACACGTTGGTCTGAAAGTTCAGAAATATGACAAAGCCCTTCAATACCACCTTCTAACTCAACAAATGCCCCAAAATTAGCAAATCGCGCAACCTTACCATGTACTACATCGCCTACTTTATAAGTTTGGAAAAACTTATCCCAAGCATTAGGTTCAAGGTCTTTTATTGATAAGCTAATTCGCGATTTGGCTGGCTCTAAAGCAGTAATAATTGCTTCTACTTGTTGACCCTTTTTCAAAACTTCAGACGGATGCTTAATACGTTTAGTCCAAGAAATGTCTGAAACATGCACCAAACCATCAATACCATCTTCAATCTCAACAAATGCCCCAAAATCAGTTAAGTTTCTTACTCGGCCAACAACCCTAGAACCAACAGAGTAACGCTCTGCAATACTATCCCAAGGATTGGACAAAACTTGTTTTAAGCCTAAACTAATACGTTTACCTTTTGTATCAATATTAAGTACTATAGCTTCAATAGGTTGGCCAACAGAGACTAGCTTGGCTGGATGTTTAGTACGCTTTGACCAAGTCATTTCTGAAATATGTACTAAACCCTCTACACCTTCTTCTATCTCGACAAAAGCCCCATAGTCAATAATAGAAACTATTTTTCCTGTTACGCGCATACCGATAGGATAGCGTTCTTCGACTGTATCCCAAGGATCAGGAAAAAGTTGTTTATAGCCTAAACTAACTCTTTCATGCTCTCTATCAAATTTCAGGATTTTTACCTGAATCGGATCGTCTACCTTAAAGACATCATTTGGGTTTTGTACACGTCCCCAAGAAATATCTGTAACGTGTAGTAGTCCATCAATACCGCCTAGGTCAATAAATACACCATAATCGGTGATATTTTTGACTTTTCCATCTAGGATTACTCCTTCGTCTAACTGCTCTAAAGTGGTGTTTTTCTTCTTGCTAGCATCTTCTTCAATCACTACTTTATGAGAAAGTACAATATTAGAGCGACGGCGATTAACCTTTAGTACTCGAACAGGGATTTCTTTTCCTTTCCAAGCATCTAGGTTGCGAACAGGTTTAACGTCTACTTGGCTGCCAGGTAAAAAGCCACTTATACCACCTAAGTCTACCTTTAGCCCGCCTTTGATGCGTTCTAGCACACGTCCGCGTAAGTTTTCCTTACTATTAAAAGCTTTTTCAATTAAATCCCAACATTGTAGGTGAATAGCTTCAGCGCGTGATAGTTCAACATAACCTTCTGTGTTTTCGAGTTGTTTTATCATTACTTCAACTCTGTCATTAGGTTGCACTAGAACTTTACCATCCGCAGGATCAATAAATTCTTCTACTGGAACAACGCCTTCAGATTTAAATCCAATATCAATAATTACTCCACGGTCTGAAACCTTGAGTACACGTCCTTTAACTATTTCTCCTGGAGTTAAAGTTGACTGGGCTTCAAAGTTTTCTAGCAATGTGCCAAAGTCTTCAGCAGAATTTTGTGTGGTTTTGCTGGTACCATCATTTTGGGCTAAATCTTTTTCTGCCATTTCAGTGCCAGCTTGGTTTAGGTTATTAGTCATTTAAGGTTACGGCCTCCTAGCAAGTTAAAGCTATATTCTTGCTCAATACAACGAATAATATGTTATATAGCTAATGTATTAGTCACTAATCAAAAACAAACTCTTGGATGATTTTTGTTATATTGGCGTTAAATAAAGTATTTTAATGAGATTATCAAAATACTAGCTTTTAAAAATTCTCTACATTCTACCAATTAACAAACTACCCACCAAACTAAGATCGCTTAAAAACTGCAAGCTATGGGGTCACCACCTTATTTTGGAGGTTCATCTAAAGCCACTAAATCTATCTTGATACACTTTAAACGAGGATTAATGGCTTGTAGCAGCTATTCTTAAGGCAAGCTATCTTTCATTAGATTAGTTAGATAAACTTATGTGACCCAAAATTTTTTGTAGGATTTTAGTCAGGAAATTTACACTCTTAGTACTATCTTTGTCAAGGTTTTATTAATTTCAACAGGGTTGTTTAATTTTCCAAAACCTTAAGTGCTAAAGCTTGATAGTTAATTTCTACGATTAATCGGCTTGACAGTTTTCTTGTGCCTAAATTAAACTACCGTTTTCCAGAAAAGCAATAATTTGGCTGGGTAGCTCAGATGGTTAGAGCGGCGGATTCATAACCCGCAGGTCGGCAGTTCGATCCTGCCCCCCGCCATCAAACAACTAGACAACTAAATAACCAAAACCATAGAGTTCCGTAATCTTAGAAAATAGCTTTATGATAGTTCGTTTAGCCGAAGGAACCCTTCAAACTCGATTTGGCACATTCACCCAAATACTTTATTACGATGGACAAAAAGAAATAATCGCTCTTGTCATGGGTGATATTGCTCATAAGAAAAATGTCCTATGTCGAGTGCATTCCCACTGTATATCTGCACATATTTTTAATAGTATTGAGTGCGATTGTCGTGAGCAAATGGAAATGGCTCAACGGCTCATTCAAGAAGCAGGAAGCGGACTTATCATTTGGTTAGATCAAGAAGGAAAAAATAATGGTCATTTAGCTCTTTTGCAAAGTCGTAAACTAAAAGACGAGGGTTTATCACAAACCGAAGCATATGTAAAACTTGGATATTTAGCAGACGCACGAAACTATAGACGAGCCGCCGAAATTCTTCACGAACTAAAGATTCAATCAATTACACTTATGACCAATAATCCTGAAAAAGTATCACAGTTACGCAATGATGGGCTTATCATCGCAGGCATCCAGCAACTCATAATCAATCATCCATAACGCTATAATTATTATCATTTAGAATCTACATAACATCATCCCAAGCAATCAAGCCGCTATAACAACCTCAAGCCGTTTCAAATCGTGTCTCTACTTCAACTCTAAACAATTAAGCTAATCGCTTGTGTCATCAAGGATAACGCTATTGATAAGCTTGGGTTATAATTCTCAGATATTCTACAAAAGTAGGAAAAGAAATTATGTCTACTAACCCTATTAAACTTTACTCAGTAAAAGAATATTTTGAAATAGAAAAAGCCTCAGACATTAAGCATGAATATATTTATGGTGAAATCTTTGCTATGTCTGGAGCTAGTGAAAGACACTGTACTATAGCTAATAATATAAATGTTAGGCTATGGCTGCAATTATTAGGTAGTACTTGCAGATGTTATATCTCTGATATGCGTACAAGGATAAATGATCCTCTTTACCGTTATCCAGATGTAGTAATAGGTTGTGAGCCAAGGTTTGAAATAATTGAAGGATTACAAACTTTAATCAATCCAATCTTTGTTGCTGAAGTTTTGTCACCTAGCACAGCCAGATTTGATCGTGAAGCCAAGTTTAGAGAATATCAGCAAATTGACTCGCTAAGATATTACTTATTAGTTTCTCAAAGTGAAGTTAATGCTACTTTGTTTACTAGGCAGAATGATCATAGTTGGACTAGCACAAACTACAACAATTTGGAAAATATTATTGAATTGCCACTAATTAATTCCAAATTACTTATGCGCGACATTTATTTGAATACAAGGTTTTAGACAAATCGACTCTGTTTTTGTGAACTATTTATTGATAAGTTGGGATTATGGTTAGTGGTAAACTACCACCAGAAAGGAAACTATGTCTACTAACCCTATAAAGCTTTACTCAGTTAAAGAATATTTTGAAATAGAAAAAAACTCAGACATTAAGCATGAGTTTGTTTATGGTGAAATTTTTGCCATGTCTGGAGCTAGTGAAAGACATAATACTATTGCTTTTAATCTTGGTGGAGAATTATATCCACAGTTAAAAGGGACTAGCTGTAGAGGCTATATATCTGATATGAGGACTAAAGTTAATGATCAGCTTTATTACTACCCAGATGTCGTTGTAGGTTGCAATATTAGGTTAGAGATTATGGATAGCCTAGAAACCTTAGTTAATCCCATTCTAGTTGTAGAAGTTCTTTCCAGATCTACGGCGAAATTCGATAGAGACACCAAATTTAGAGAATATCAGCAAATTGACTCGCTAAGGTATTACTTATTAGTTGCTCAAAATGAGGTTAATGCTACTTTGCTTACTAGGCAGAATGATCATAGTTGGACTAGCATAAACTACAGCAATTTGGAAAATATTATTGAATTGCCACTAATTAATTCTAGACTACTTATGAGCGACATTTATTTGAACACAAGCTTTTAGACATAATTGTAGCCAGTCTAAAACATTGGCCTATTTGTATTTTCAGCAAATTCTATCTTTACCCAACCAACCGGACAAGTAGCTACATTTTCGCTACTGAGCAGCAATTTAGGTGTTTTAGCTTGGTCTAACAAATTTTGTGTTTTTAAAGATTTTAAAAAGTAATAAGTTGTTACAAAAAGTTGTATACATAAGCAATATTGAGTATTATAGTTGCGCTGTGTTATTTGTAACTGAGGGAAATTTTATGAGTGACCAAAAACAGTTAACTGACCGGGAATTATTAGAATTACTTGTTACTAAAACTATCACGATAGAACAAGACTTAGCACACTTAAAGCAAGGCCAATCTAGACTAGAGCAAGATGTAGCTCAACTAAAGCAAGGCTAAGCCAAACTAGAACAAGATGTAGCTCAATTAAAGTAAGGCCAATCTAGACTAGAGCAAGATGTAGCTCAATTAAAGCAAGGCCAAGCCAAACTAGAACAAGACGTAGCACAATTAAAGCAAGGCCAATCTAGACTAGAAAGTAAAGTGGATGCAAATCATATTGAGGTTATTGATAAGCTTATTGCCTTAAAGCTAGTTACAATACATATTGATACAGACCTTGGTAAGCTAATAACAGAATTTAAAGGGTATCGCCGTTTTAGCCAAGGAGCTATAACTGATATACAAATACGCCAGGAACATCTAGAAGATGAACTGGAACGCGTAAAAAGTATGATGACCAAAGCAAGCTAAATAACTATTGGGTAGGTGAGCTAGCTTCTAGCTTTTCTACCTTGTCCTCTAAGTCGCTTGTCCTCATTGATATTTCCCCTACATACTTTAAGGCTTGAAAGAACTGACGATCAGTATTTTTAAGCTGTATTTTAATTTGTTTGAACTCTTCTTTGACTTCTGCTCTAAAACTAGCTATTTCTTGGTTTATAATTCCTACAACTTCCACCTTGATCTCAGTTTTAGCTCGCTCAAGTTTTTGTTCCACTATTTCAGCAAATTCAACCTTAACTTGTACAAGTTTTTGTTCCATTATTTCAGCAAATTCAGCTTTAGCTCGCTCAAGTTTTTGTTCCACTATTTCAGCAAATTCAGCTTTAACTTGTTGAAGTAATTGAGCAAACATTTCTAATAGATTGGCATTAGTGTGTTTGGACTGAGCGTCTACTTTGATTTCCAAAGCTGCAACAGCCCCTTTTAGGGATTTAATATCTGCTACCATTTGATTAAGAGATTGTGTTCCGTCTTCATCAGGAATTTGTAAGTCGTTTTCATTACTCATAAGGATGTCCTTTGTAACTTTATAATTTATCAGCTTAGTCGAATGTTTCTAGTAATTAACATAATAGTATTTAATTTATTAAGAGACAAGACTCAACAAACTATGACTTTTTGCTAAAAAGCCTTTCTCTCTGATAATTCTACTCGACGTAATAGGAAGTCTAAAGTTATTCGTCGCTCTTCAGCAGAAAGTTGCAAGGCTTTTGTTAATGATTGGCCTAAAACTAATTTTTCTGCTGCTAAAAAATAAAGATAGTTACCTGTATTAATATATTTATCATTGATAGTAGTATCTAATCCAAAATAATCTCGATATAGTTTATCTGGAGTAAGTGTAAGGTTTTCTCGTACAACTTTAATTACCCCTGGCAAAAGGTCTTTAGGATTTTCTTTTATTGAATCTAATTGAATAATTTCACCTTTGCTTGTTTCTGGATTAAGCAGGCTTGCTACATAAGAGGCTAAGCCTTCATTCCACATAAAGTCATAAAGAGGTTGGTCAAGGTTTAAGTGTTTAGCATTAGGTTGAAATTGCTGGTGATAAAGATGGAAAAGCTCATGATGAAATATTGGCCAAAGCTGGCTATTTTCTTTTCTAGTAAAAGCAATCGTATCCATTGCTAAAAGTAAAACTTTTTGATTATTAATTGTTTCTTGTTTAGAGATAAAACTTGATAAAGAAGGAAGAAAATAAATAGTCCCATCCCATTTTAAGTCAGGAAAACGGCTAAGAAATTTTTCTTCATTATCGCTAAGTTCACTAGTTAACCTATTGCATAAACGAAGGAAAGGCAATGTTTGCTTTTTAAGATCAAATAAAAATGCATGAATTTTTCTTTCTAAAGCCTTGTCAGTATTATCTTTAGGTAAATTTAGTATTTGTGTGCTAAAAAGCTCTGGATAAGTATTTATAAAAGTCTCTCGAAAAAGCTTTGTTTGACCATCTAGATCTTGTGTTTGAGCTTTTGCCCAAAATTCCAGCATAAGTGGCATTAGGTTAACAACTTTGTAAGGGCGTACAATATTCTTTAAATTACTCTTAGGCAAAATAATCTCAGTTAAGCTAACAAATGTTGGTCTATCAGGGTAGTAACCTCGTTTAGTTTTAACCCTATAATCCTTTTTGGTATTTGCAAATTCAGAGGAAAACTTGAGTTGAATTTCACGGAATTTTCCTGTTTCATTATCGCTACTTGGAATAAAAGCTAGGCTATAGCGTGTTCGTAAGTTATCAATTTGCTCACTCATTTTTGCCAAAAAATCATTTTTGTTGGCTGGAATAACTTCTCCACCTGTTTGGTTAGCAAAAATATTTATATTACTTTTAGAAAAAAACTTGCTGATTAAAATCTGATCAGGATATTTCCTCCTTAATAACTCCGCGCTAAGTTTATCTCCTATACCGCCAAAAACTAAGCTGGTAACAATAGAACCAGACTCATAAAGTTGCTCTAGGGTTTCGTCTTTGCTAGCAATAGCTCCTGTATTAAGAATAGGTTCACTAGACACGTTGCTAGTAAGAACAATTATTGCTCGTCGCCCTACAGGGTTATTAGCCCTTCTCATTTGCAATGTTGCGTCATAAATAGCAGTTCTTACTAGGTTTAATTTACCTTCTATTTTTGGCAATTGTTTAAACTTACTAATTACTGTAGTTTTATCTTTGGTAAAAGGCTGGACTAGCTTTGTATGCGCACCAAAAGCCATAATTGCTACTTCATCTTCAGCCTTAAGGTATTTAGTTATTGGCCATTCTTCTAAGCGTATTTGCTCAAATATCGTGCCAAGTGTATTACTTTCAACCAATAAAATTATTGATAAAGGTAAAGTTTCTTCTTTAAAAAAGGTTATTTCCTGTAAAGTTTCTTCATCATAAAGCTGAAAATCTTCTTTTTTAAGTCCATTAATTGGTTTATTAGTTTTTGTGTCAAAGACTTGAGCATCTAGGACTACTAATTTTGAGTTTATCTTTATCGCTTGTTCAGAAGAGTTTTGCGAATAAGCCAATATAGGCATCAAACAAAGTAACAAGACCAATAACCTAATTAACATAAGCTTTATTTAACCTGGGTTGGAAATTATTTTTTAGACCAAAGTATTAAACCCTTTTTTTATCAGGTTTGTTCCTTTTTTTCTATAGGTTAGTGCTTTTCAGACTGGCTCTAAAGCTGCTTTTTCTGATATCATTGCTTTTCTTTCTGACTATTTTTCGACTTTGAAGCACTTATTATCTACTTAAGAAAGGCATCTGTTTAAAGAACTAAAGTAACTAATTATGGCTAGTGCAGAATGGCAATATTGTAACTGTGATGCTCAAGAACTAGAACAAGAAAAGTTAACTTGTGGTTGCGGAAAAGATCATCTTTGGTCAAACTTACAAAAACTGATTCATTGGCGTGAACAACATTGGGCTTGGGAATGTGCCTTTGCTATTTTGTTAGAAGAAAATGATGATATGCGTAGGCGTTTGGTTAAATTTGCTGTAGACAAAATTTTTCAACGACGGCGTAATATATTACAAGACTATACTAAAGAAGATAATGAATAGACAGCCAATTATTAAAACTGTTCAGACTCTTACAATAAGCCTTCTTATCCTTTTGCTTTCTTTGTCTATAACCCTAGCACAACAAAACAAAGCTAAAGAAAAAATTCAAATTAGTAAAGATAGTAAAGATAGTAAAGATAGCAAAGATAGCAAAGAAACCAGCACATTAGTAAACCAGCAAATAGAGCTAGCAGAACGACTTATTAAATCCACTCAAGAATATAAAGAAAGTTTAGAAAAACTAGCCGCTCTCTACCAAACTGACCTTGATAGACAAACAGAAAAACTTCATAAGAAACAAGAACTTTTCCAGCTAGGCATCATTGCCCGTCGTGATTTAGAAACAGCCGAAACAGAAATAAAAACTATAGAAAATAAATTAACTGATATAGAAAAAGAACTTGGTGAGGCAAACGTTTTACTAGTAGAGGCTGAAGCAGCTAAAGAGTTAGCAAAATTGCCTCCTATTACTACTGCATCAGCTTATAGGGTTGTACCTGGGGTTATTCGTTATACAGGTTTTGCTAATTGGTCTTTACAAGACACCCCAATACTACAAAAGTTTTTCCAAGATAGTTTTAGTCGTGTCTTACCAATTAGTGCTTATGGTCAGAGCAATACACACGATCGCTTAGGTTATGATCATCGTAATTCGATTGATATTGCCCTACATCCTGAGGGTACAGAAGGACAAGCCTTAATAAACTTCCTACGTAATAAAGGAATCCCTTTCCAAGCTTTTAGTCATGCTATTGCAGGGTCTTCCACAGGGCCACATATTCATATTGGTAAGCCTTCTGTGCGGGTTCAATAAAACCTACCTAGGGTTAAGCTGTAGGAAATCCCATTTATTTCCATAAAGGTCTTCAAATACAGCTACCATTCCATATTCTTCTTTTTTAGGCTCCCTAACAAATTTTATCCCCTTAGATACCATATCAGTGTAGTCTCTCCAAAAATCATCGGTGTTGAGGAATAAAAATACTCGCCCTCCAGATTGATTACCAACAAATGATTCTTGCTCAGGGTTTGAAGCCCTAGCCAGTAGTAATGTCGTCCCTATAGATCCGGGAGGAGAAACCACGACCCAACGCTTGTCTTGCTCTGGCTGATATGTATCTTCAACCAATGTGAAATGAAGCTTTTTCGTATAAAACTCTATTGCCTCGTCATAATCTCTAACAACCAAAGCTATATGTACAATCGATTGTTTCATATGTGTTTCTCAATCCTTATTATATTAGGAAAAAATTCCTGTTACAGGCGCGTGGTCAGATGTTTTTTCACCTTTTCGCTCATTGCGATCAACTACTACATCGCTACAGCGTAGAGCTAAAGAGTCTGTAATTAAAATATGATCAATACGTAAACCTAAACCTCGCTGAAAACCCATACTACGATAATCCCACCAAGTATAAATGCCTGAATCTGGATGGTGTAAGCGTAAAGCATCTTTTAAGCCCCAAGCCATTAACTCTTGATGAGCTTGTTTTTCTGGTTCACTAAAATGTAGCTTTCCTGTCCATTGTTTAACATCCCAAACATCGCGATCATCTGGAGCAACATTAAAATCACCACAAATTAACAAAGGTTGTTTAGGGTCAAAAGCAGTGTCTAGAAACTCCCTTAAACGACGATACCAATTAAGCTTATATTGATATTTTTCTGATCCTACTTCGCTACCATTAGGAACATAAACATTAATAATTTGAATACCTTCTATTTGAGCAGCAATAAAGCGTTTTTCCTGGTCGCTATCATCTCCAGGTAAGGATTTTGTTACATTGCTTGCCTCACTACGAGACAAAATTGCTACACCGTTATAACTTTTTTGTCCAATAAATTCACAGTGATAGCCAGCCGCTTGAATGTCTGCTAGGGGAAAATCTGTGTCTACAGCTTTGGTTTCTTGTAAACACATTATGTCTGGCTGATTACATTCTAGCCAAGAAAGCAGCCTAGGAAGTCGAACACGTACAGAGTTTACATTCCAAGTAACAATTTTCATAAATTTCTTAAGCCTTTTGAGTATTGAAAGAGTTTTTTGGTAACATTAGAAAACTTTGAAATAATAGATTTTTTTTGTTTAACTGAGAAGCAAATAAAGCCCCCAGTTCCCAGCCCTAAAGGACTGGGCTATTATCAGACGTCGCTAACGCGACTAAGAATTTAATTTTGCTGTATAGTCAATGGTTTAACATAGCAAATCCCATGAATATTGAATTATTAACAAAGAACTTAGTCCTATCTCCTGATGAAATTTGGATGTCACAAAAAAATAGCAAAGTGGCTTTTCCTGAAGATGGACACCAGGAGTGTAATCACGTAGAAGCAGAGTCTTTTTGGTTTAAGCATCGAAACAACTCCTTAGTAGCTGTGATGAAAACTTTCCTCCCAAAGAGACAATCTTTGATATTGGTGCAGGCAATGGTTATGTTGCTTTAGCACTAAAAGAAAA
>JAHFUF010000511.1 GCA_023265235.1 Blastocatellia bacterium | reverse complement strand
TAAAATATTACATTTGTAACTGAGTTTTTGCTTTGGTCTATTAAAACTCCTGTAAAAACAATTGGATTAAATAGTCCTGGCACACTATCTGGGCCAAAAACCCCTGAAGCAATTCCTGCTACAACTAAAAGTAATACCCAAAGAACTACCCCAGCACGATTGGCTACCTTAAAGCGAAACATAGCGCAAAACTGAATAAAGCTTGCAGATGAAACCATGCTTACAGCAAATGCGACTATAACCGCTACTAATGAAATAATAGAAAAATCATAAGTTATTGAGGCGTGAGAAAATTGCAAAGAAATGCTTAGCCATAAAACCACAGCACCCAGTAAACTAATAGCAATAGCTATTGGATAATTAAAAACTGAGTTTTTAATTTCACTCCGTTTTAATAGAGAAACAGCATCATCTCCCCCACTCCACCATTCTTGTAATTGATTACGTGAAATAACAGAAATCCCTGCTAATGCGGTTAAAAAAACCCAATTAATAATTAAATAAGTTAATATTAATACGCTAGCCCTTTCAGAGTAATAATAAGTATAGCCACTAGTATTATGTTCCAAAATAATTTTCCCTGCCCAAAACCAGCCTACTAGTAATGTTTCTAAAGCAACAAAAAAATACCAAATGGTTCTAGGAGAAAGTCTAACCAGTTGCATATCCTTAAATGCTCTTACTGCACCAACATAAGCCCAAAAGCCAACAAAAGCCATAACCAATAAAGCAAAAGTTAAAGTAAAAATTGGCATTCCAAAAAAATATGTAATGTCTTCTTGAAACTCCCAATTTCTACGCCAAAAACCATTAAAGAAAATAATCATAAAGAAAACAGCTAATCCACCAATACTATAGCTTAAACCAGCTAAACTGCGTCCTGTATTTTCATTAGCATTAATAACTGAGGTAGAAAAAAACAAGCTCAATGCTTGCCAGCTTAAAGCACCTAAAAGTAACACTAAATAAGCACCTATTATGCTATCTAGGGAAATCCTAGCCACTAACCCACTAACAACAGCAAAGGGCATTATTAATGCAGATAAAATGTAACAGATGGCTGTTGAACCAAACATTTTCCCTAATAACACTTCATGAGGAGAAAGTAAGGTCATTTGTTGAAAGATTAATGTATTACGTAATCTTTCCTGTACCATATTGCCTCCTAACATACTAGGAGCCATTGCAACTAGCAAGGTTACCTGAGCAAAAAATAGTAAGTTGAAACTAGCCTTACCAAATTCAAGTACTCTATCATAATCAGATGGCGAATATTTTGTAGGAGCAGTACCAGACCAAATCAACAATTCACTAATCAAAATCAAGCCTACAGTCAACCCACAAGTAAACGCTAGTCGACGAGGAGTTAACTGAACCCTTACATTACGCAAAAATTCTGCATTATTAAACATATCTACCTCGCATTAGGCAATTGCCTTTAATTTTAATATTTATTTAAGATGTTCGGTGACTACTTACAGCCATAAACACATCTTCTACAGTTAATTGCTTTTCATAAAAAGATACAATACCACTATGATTTAATACTACTTCACGATGCAAATCAGCAAGTTCTGCACGAGTGCCTAAAAAAGTTAAATTGATTTTATAATTTGATAAAGAAAGGTTTTGGACTTTAGGGGCTTGTCTTAAAGTAGCTGCTAGGTTATCAAAACCTAATAAATCTTCCATCATTTCAATACAAACCAAAATACCTGTAGACATTTTTTCTACTATTTCACTTATTCTTCCTGAACTTACCAAACGCCCTTGCTCCATAATGGCAACAGAAGTACAAAAATCCGCCAGTTCACTTAAGATATGAGAACTAACAATAATAGTTTGTCCCATTGACCCAAGCATTTTAATTAGTTCACATAAGTCTTTTCTAGCCAAAGGATCAAGCCCTGAAGCAGGCTCATCAAAAAGCAGCACTTTAGGATGACCAAGCAAGGTTTTCGCCACTAACACTCGTTGTCTCATACCACGTGAAAGTGTCCCGATTAAAGCATTACGTTTTGAAACCAATCGAATTAAATCCAAAACCTTCTCAATACGACTAGGGATAGCTAGTTTTTCTACCCTTTGAGCATTAGCAAAATAATCTAAGAATTGCCAAACGGTTAGCTCGTCATAAAGTCCAAAATTATCAGGAAGGTATCCGACAAATGAATGAAGTTTTTTAGGTTCTGCCCCTACTTCTTCACCAGCAATTTCAATCCTTCCGCTAGTAGGAAGCAAAAGTCCTGCTAACATTTTTAAGAGCGTTGTTTTACCAGCACCATTAGGCCCTATCAGTCCGCAAATTTCCCCAGCACCAATAAACAAGTCTACATTTTTTACCGCAGGGATTATTTCGTAATATTTTGTTAAAGCGAAAGTTGAGATCATGAAAAATTAACCCTTTCTAGAATGTTAATCATACTACGAAAGTCTGATTAAAACTCCATAGAAAATTAGTCTTAAGAAAAATTTTATCTATGTTGTGTAAGTTCCTAGTAACGGTAAACAATGTTGAAAGTAGCAAAAGAGAGATTAAACTATCTAGCAACATTCTATCTGTCATTTTCCGTCATTCCGTCATTTGGAGAGAAATTATCATGAAGCAATCAGCAATAGAATTTTTTACCTCTCGCTTTAATATCACCTTATCAGAGATTGGTAATTTGTTAGGAATTGCCTTATCTAAAGGTGGTGATTACGCTGATCTTTACTTTGAATATCGTATTAATAACTCTGTTATGCTTGATCAACAGCTAGTTAAGTCTGCATCTAAGTCTATTTCACAAGGAGTAGGTGTACGTGTTAATGCTGGAGAAAAAACTGGCTATGCTTATACTGACGAAATTAGCTTTGAAAGCGTTAAACAAGCAGCCTTAACATCAGCTTATATTGCTCAAAGTGTGCAAGACCAAATCACCCCTATTAATGTTAATGTAGTAAATAATCAGCACAACCTCTACCCTGTTGCTGAGCCTCTCTCCGAAGTTTCTGCTAGTAAAAAAATTGAGTTAGTAAAAGAAGTAGATTTAGTAGCGCGAAATTTTGATAAGCGTATCCGCGAAGTTCAATCAATGTTTGTAGATGAATATAAAATTATTATGATTGCCACTTCTGAAGGACTCTTAACAGGCGACATTCAGCCACTTTCTCGTTTTGGAGTCTCCTGTATTGCAGATGAAGACGGTAATTTACAAATGGGTCGTTCTGGTGGTGGCGGTCGTAGAGGAATGGAGCTTTTCCAAAATGAACTTACACCAAAAAAGCTTGCTGAAGAAGCTGCCCGTCAAGCAATTGTTAACCTAGAAGCTGTCGAGGCTCCGGCTGGTACTATGGAAGTAGTACTAGGCAATGGCTGGCCAGGGATTTTACTACACGAAGCAGTAGGTCACGGTCTAGAAGCAGATTTTAACCGGAAAAAAACCTCTGCTTTTGCTGATTTACTTGGTCAAAGAGTAGCTTCTGAATTTTGTACTGTTGTTGATGATGGCACATTACCTGGAAGACGTGGAACATTAAACATTGATGATGAGGGTAATGCTACTAGTCGTACAGTTTTGATTGAAAAAGGGGTATTAAAAGGCTTTATTAACGATAAATTAAATGCACGACTCTTAGGAGTTCCCTACACTGGTAATGGTCGGCGTGAAAGCTATCAACATATGCCTATGCCACGTATGACTAACACATTTATGCTTGCTGGTACAGAAACTACTGAAGATATTATTCGTAGCGTCAAACGTGGTATTTATGCAGTACAGTTTGGTGGTGGCCAGGTAGATATTACTAATGGTAAGTTTGTTTTCTCTGCCTCAGAAGCTTATTTAATCGAAGACGGAAAAGTAACTGCTCCTGTACGTAATGCAACCTTGATAGGAAATGGCCCAGATGCTTTAACTAAAGTAACTGCCGTAGGTAATGACATGGAGCTAGATCTTGGTATAGGGACTTGTGGTAAAGAAGGTCAAAGTGTACCTGTTGGTGTTGGATTGCCAACAATCAAGATTTCAGAAATGACTGTAGGTGGAACAAAACGCTAAGAAAATAACTCTTTGGAGCAAAAATAAATTATGAAACATACTAAAGATTTTGCTATGTCACTAGTTTCAGCAACAATGCGTAAAGGGGCAAGCGCGGCAGAAGTAATGATTGTTGAAAGTTCAGAATTTTCTGTAGGGGTAAGATTAGGTCAAATAGAAAAACTAAAAAATTCTGCTAGCAATCACCTAGGGCTAAGAGTCCTTTGGGAAGGTCGCCAAGCGGCTTTATCAACATCTGATTTCTCTCAAGATGCTATAGATCAGCTAGTAAGAGAGGCCGTAGAGCTAGCTCAAATGACTTCTGTAGATGACCAACTTTCTTTACCAGACCCATCAGAATTTGCTACCAATTGGCCAGACCTAGAACTTTAT
>JAHFUF010000510.1 GCA_023265235.1 Blastocatellia bacterium | reverse complement strand
CAAAAAGAAACTCATTTTCGCGAATGTCAAAAGATAAAGACATAGATTTAACCTCCTGAAGAAAAATGTGCTATTTTGACAGAGTAATGTTAAGGAAGTCCAAAGATCTCATCAACAGAAGTAACATCAAAAATACGTAATGCCCAAGTTTCAATAGTTGAAGCATCAGCAGAGCGAATTTTATCAATAGCTGGTTGAGGTAAAGTGCCAAACTTGCACTCAAGTTGTCGCTGTAAAATAATAGCCGCTTCTTGTTGTGAGCCTTGTTGTAAACCTTGTTGTAAACCTTGTTGTAAGCCTTGTTGCAAACCTTGTTGTTGGCCTTCTTGTTGACCTTGTTGAAAAATGTCAAAAAGAAACTCATTTTCACGAATATCAAAAGATAAAGACATAGATTTAACCTCCTGAAGAGTTAAAATTTTCCAGCCACGTAACCCAGATAAAATAAGTAGTTGGGTTAAGGCTTTTGTACGTGCAGTTTTCGGTAAGACAATAATCTTAGCAAGAATTTGATGAATAGTCTCAGCAATGTTATCTACTTTGCATAACACAGCAAGCAAATTGTCAGCTAAGCTCTTGCTTTCTAACATAGCTTTGGCCGAAAATTGGCGAATATCTATTAGTTGATAGCGAAAATCTAAATTGGTTAAAGATATACTAGAGTTAATAGTACTAGGTTTATTACCAATGTAAAGAACTTGTTGAAGTGGTGCTATTTGATATAGTTTATAGATTAAGAAATAATATTCCAACATTCTCCAAACCATATCAGGATCATCGTCAGTTTGAAATTCTAGTTGGTAAATACTACTGTTTTCTAGAAGCATGACAAAATCAGTTCGACGTTGTGAAACCGAAGGGAACTCTACTGAAAGGAATTTAGCTTTACTTGTGTCTATGCCAGTAAGCCTATTTAGCAGTTCTATAGGCATTGACTGAAATAGTTCTTTAATTGTTGCATCGTATTTCATAAAACCCCTTTTGTGTTTTTATGAATAAATGCATTTGGATTTGTTTTCCGTCATTTTCATAATCTATGGTAAATTAGCCTTGCTGAAAAAGAGATAGTAAAAGGTCATGTTATGCAACTTTGTCCTAATTGTGATGCAGTCTATAAAAATGATAGCCAACGCTTTTGTCCTAATGATGGTGGCATATTAGGGTCGCTAAAAATACTTAATGATCGCTATGAAATAATTGCTGAAATAGGACGAGGCGGTATGGGTGCAGTCTACCAAGCTAAAGATAAAAAACTGGCTAGAGAATGTGCTATTAAGGTTATTTATACTTCTGTTCCTCAAGATGAAAAAGAAAAACAAGCATCAGATGTTTTAACTACACGCTTTCAAAATGAAGCTCGTTTAGCCGCTCAAATAGCTCATCCTAATGTAGTTAGTGTTTATGAGTTTGGTGTAACTAAAAAAGGTTTGTATTTTTTAGTAATGGAGTATTTACTAGGAGAAACGCTAAGAGAATTGCTTAAGCGTGAAAAAGTGCTGCCACTAAATCGAATAATCCCAATTGTAAAACAATGTGTAGATGCTTTAACAGAAACACATAGTAAAAATATTGTGCATAGAGATCTTAAGCCAGAAAATATTTTTGTTATCAACCTAAATGGTCAAGAGAAAGTCAAAATCCTAGATTTTGGTATCGCTAAAGCCTTTGATGATAAGCGAATGGATTTGACTAAAACAGGCATTATAATGGGTTCGCCTACCTATATATCACCAGAACAAGTAAAAGGTGAAAAAGATTTAGATAGTCAATCAGATCTTTACAGCCTAGCTTTAATTACTTACGAGATGCTAACGGGTAGATTACCTTTTCAAGGTAAAACGTCTAATGATTTACTTGTAGAACGATTAAGCAAAGACCCAATGCCCCCTAGTCAAGCTAATCCCCAAGCTGCTATTTCACCAGAGCTTGATAGGGCTTTGTTAAAAGCATTAGCAAGAGATAGAGCATTACGTACTATAAGTGTAAAGGAATTTTTCACTGAGCTTTTACAAGCAGTTCAAAGCAATCAACCTCAAGTAGATAGCGATTATGAAATAGGTTTAGAGCATTATCATAAAGGAAATTACACCAATGCTTTTGAAAAGCTTAGTTCATCTCTTAAAACAAGTTCTGAAGCCTTCCACCTACGCGGTTTAGTCTCTTTTGATCAAGGAGAATATAAAGAAGCATTAGCAGATTTTTCCCAAGCCGCTAAGCTTTACCCTAAAGAAACTTATCATTATTACTGTGGGCTTGCTTTTTATGAGCTTGGGGATTATGTCCAAGCAGCAAAGAGTTTTACTCAAGCAATTCAAGCAAATTCAACTTATAGCTATTATTACTACATACGAGGAAAATCATACTTTTGTCAAGGTCAAGGAAACTACCCGCAAGCTATAGAAGATTTTCAACTAGTGCTACAACTAGACCCAGAGAATGCTAGTAGTTATTATTACCTTGGACGCATAAATTATCTTAGTAAAGATTATCTACAAGCAATAGCTAATTTTAATCAAGCTATTAAGCTTAGCCCACAAGATTCTATAAATTATCATCAATGTGGGTTAGCTTACCTACATCTAGGCAACCGTAAGCAAGCAACAGAATATTTCCAATTTGCCTTTAAGCTAAAGAAAGATCCTAGTTTACGAGAATTACTCAAGCGGTTGTCCTAAGATGATAATAGATATTATGGAGAATAAGAAAATACTTTTTAGGGGGATAAGTTTACATGTTAGCAATGAAGTTCGGCGGTACGTCAGTTGGTGGTGCAAATAGAATCGCGGAGGTAGTCAAAATCATTCAGGCAGAAAAAGAACGTACCCCGAAAATTATCGCGGTAGTTTCAGCTATGAGTGGGGTTACTAATAATTTACTGGCTGCTGCTAACTTAGCAGCACAAGGTAAACAAGCAGAGTATGAAAAGATCTGTCAAGATCTGTTACGTAAACATCGAATAGCTATCTTGGAACTAATCAAAGATGCAATTAGGTGCGAAGAACTCTTAAAAGAAATTGAATTAATGATAGAACAAAATTGTAGTCGTTTATGCTATGGCATACAGATTTTAGGAGAGGCTTCTCCTCGCGCACTAGATGCAATTGGTTCGCTAGGTGAAAGGCTTTCTGCAAGGCTAGTTGCGGCTGCATTAAATGAAGCAGGGACAAAGGCTAGCTTTGTAGAAGCAACGGAATTAATTGTGACAGATGATAATTTTGGTGATGCTGCACCTCAAATGTCAGAAACAGAAGCGCGGACTCAAGCCAAATTGCTCCCTATGTTAGAAAATGGAGTTGTGCCAATAATAACTGGTTTTATTGGTGCTACTCGCAGTGGAGTTACTACTACTTTAGGGCGTGGAGGCTCAGATTATTCAGTTGGTATTATTGGTGCGTGCTTGAAGGTTGATGAAGTTTGGATTTGGACAGATGTTGATGGAGTTATGAGTGCTGACCCTTCTATTGTGCCAGATGCACATACTTTGGCGGAAATGACTTATAGCGAAGCTGCTGAACTTTCCTATTATGGTGCTAAAGTACTTTACCCTAAGACTATCCTTCCAGTAATAAAAGATGAAATTCCATTGCTAATCAAAAATAGCTTTTTTCCTGAGCGAGTAGGAACACGTATTGCTGCAAAGACTTCCACAACAGATAGTGATGTTAAAGCAATTAGCTCAATTAAGAATATTAGCCTTATTACAATTAGTGGGCGTGGTATGATGGGTGTTCCAGGGATTGCTGCAAAGACTTTTACTGCTGTTGCAAGCCAAAATGTTAATATTTTAATGATCTCACAATCTTCTTCAGAAAATAATATTTGTTTTGTAATTAATACCTCAGAGGTAGAACGTACCTGTATGGTTTTAAGACGTGCGCTAGAAGTCGAATTTCACCATAAACATGTAGAAGATATACAAGTTCAAAATGATATTGCTATTATTGCCGTAGTTGGTGAGCGAATGAAAGGCACTCCAGGAATTGCTGCTAGAATTTTTGGTGCAGTTGGCCAAAGTGGAGCTAACGTAATTGCTATTGCTCAAGGCTCATCAGAAATAAATATTTCTTTTGTCATTGGTCAAAATGATATTCCAAAAGTTGTTAAAGCTGTTCATGATGAATTTAAGCTGGGACAAAGTAATAGGTTAAAATAGTAGTTGTAGTCCTTTTGTATCTGCTCTAAGGCAGAGCTATGTCTTGATAAGTAAATAAATTTTATGAGAAAACGTCGAGAAGAAGAGCTATCAGCAAAATTAGCAGAACTAAGAAATTCAGAAACTTTTTCTCTGCTAAGCGCAACAGAAATGGTTGAACAAATAGGGGCTTTTCTTGAACATGGGCTAATTAATGAAGCTATTGCTAAACAACGACGTTTACCACCACCACTAAACCTAGAACAAGCAATGGTTTATG
>JAHFUF010000509.1 GCA_023265235.1 Blastocatellia bacterium | reverse complement strand
CCACCATAACTAGTGTTACCTATGTCAATAGTCCCACCTTCAAGGCTACGTGTATCACAAGATTGTCGACCATAAATATAAGTTATGCCTTGAGCATCAACAGGAATTGCACCAACAATGGCATAATCTTTATCTTTTTCCTTTAAGCGCATTGTAGGCATCACAATCAACCAATGAGAGTTTAAGCAGCCTGTTTGATGGGCTTTTGCTCCACTAATAAAAACTCCTTCATTGGTTCGTTTTGTAATATGGACAAATAAATCAGGGTCGGCTTGCTCGTGTGGTGCTAGGCTACGGTCGCCTTTAACATCAGTCATTGCGCCACCAATAACCAGGTTTTCTTGCTGTACTTGTGAAATAAAGCTTTTTAGCCGTTCGTGATAGGGTGTGTGGTATTTTTCATCCATTTCAAAGGTTGTTGAATAGAGCGAGTTAAGCGCGTCCATTCCAACACAACGTTGAAAACAAGTCCCTGTTAGTTGTCCTAAACGGCGTTGCATTTTGTTTTGCAACACAACATCCTCACGCGACATTGCTACATGGAGAAAACGGTTAACCCTCTCGCCTGTAATTGGTGAAATCGTAGAAGCTAGTTCTGGTTCACGCATCGCTAGATTATAGGTTTCCGCTACGGCATTAATGCTAGGGCGAATCATTGGGTGATCAACAACCTCTGTTACTAACTCGCCAAATAGATATACTTTAAGTTTTCGATTACGCAGGCTATTAATATAGTCTGCACCAGAAACTAGAGGTTTTGTTTGAGGTAATTGAGTTATATTCATAAATTTATATCCATGGAGTTTACTATGCTAAATTATTGATTATAAAATAATTATAAAGAAAGGGCAGACATATCTGCCCCTTCTATTATTGCCTTGTAAGAGCTTGCTCGCATTCTTGACAGCCACTCGCTTTAGCATACATCAAGGCTGTGTAAGCAATAGAATTAGATTCAGAAGCATTTGCTCCTAGTGCCAAAAATGTCTTAACTGCTTCTAGGTTAGCACTAGCCGCTGCTAACATTAATGCACTACTATCAGCAGGCAATATTAAGATTGGCCTTTCTCCAGCCTCATTAGGTACTTTACCTGCTAGGGAAAACTCTTTTTGCAACTTACACCCTTTTACATCTATTCCAGCTTTTATCAAGCTTTTTACTACTGCGTTATTATCATTTAGGAGTGCAATTATTAATACTGGATAAGAGCCTTTAGGGGTTAGGTTAACATTAGCCCCAGATTTTATTAAAAACTCTATAGTTTCTAACTTATCTTGTTCAGTCGCAGCAATTAAAGGGGTTTGGCCATAAGATGTTTGAGTATCAAGGCTTATACCATAATCCATCATTAACTTAATCATGTCATTATTACCTGTTGCCGCACCCTGAATCATTAGGAGAGGCAATATCTCTTTTCTTGGTTTTACTCCTACCAAAAATAATAGGTTTAGGCAAGTATCGCTATTAGCTTGAACTGCTTGATCTACTAATGGCAGAGTTTGTTCACTATTTGCAACTGCTAATAACCAAGCTAATGTCACTTGATCATTAAACCGTATTGCTTCTGATAAATGATAGCTAGTATGGCTACGTAGAGAAGGACTAAAATAATTAACTATTCTCATTGTAAGTACCCCACTTGGGATAGATACCATTAAAAATATTACCCAAGCCGTGATTAAAGGCTCTACTATAGCTGTGTTGGACTCTTTATTAGCTGGTGTCTTAGCCATAAACTTATTTTTTAATAAAATGGCTAAACCTATTATTCCTAGGATTATTATCCAGCAGAGAAAAAGTGATCCCCAAAGTATAGGAGGATTAGGGTTTTTTTCTGGGTGAAAAACCGATGGTCTAGGTAAATAAAGTAAAGACACATAAAGGCTTATTACCATCGCTATTGTGCTGGTAATAATAGATTTGAAGGCTATTAAAAGCGTGAGTTTAGTTTTAGTCATATTTGATTTTCCAAACCATTGAACTTTGCGTAAGTTGTTTAATTGTAATTGCTTTACTTTTTTAATAAATACAGATTGTACTATAAAATAAGTTACTAATGAGAATGATTTCTTTTGCTTAGAAAGTTGAAATCTAGAGGTTGCTTGTGTTACTTTGCAGCATATCGACAAACATACCTCTTTTGCAAACTAAAGGAGAATGTATAGCCGCAACAGTCTAAATCCTTTGGACTAAAGGCAAAGTAATCATGAAAGAATGTCCGCTTTGTTCATTTTGTTTTGAAGATGCGGTTTCGCTATGCCCTAATGATGGTAACAAGTTGGTTTTTTCTAGGCATGGCACACGAATGATTTTAGATAAATATCGTCTTGATTCTTTAATTGGTCGTGGCCGAATGGGGGTTGTTTATTGTGCTACTCAACTAGTACTAATGCGAGAAGTAGCCGTTAAAGTCCTACCAACAGAGTTACTTAATAACCCTAATGCTATTAATCGGTTTCATACAGGTGCTCTTGCCGTAGCAAAATTAGATCATCCTAATATTATTAAGATTTACGATTACGGTGCTTTGCCAACTGGTGGCGCGTATATGGCAATGAAAAGGCTAAAAGGCCACTCTTTAGCTCAAGAGATGGCGTTTGTGCGGCAAATGCCTTTTATGCGTATCTTAAGAATTATGCAACAGGTTTGCACAGGTATTTCTGTTGCACATGAAAACTATGTTGTTCACTGTGACTTAAAACCAGACAATATTATTTTAGATAATGTTGATGGGCAAGAATTAATACAAATTGTTGACTTTGGTATTGCTCGACTTAGAGAAGTTTCTAATAGTGGCATACTTTATTCTGTTCATACTGGAACAGCAGAAGGTGCACCTTCCTATATGTCTCCAGAACAGTGTTTAGGAGAAAAACTTTACTATACTTCAGATATTTATAGCCTAGGAGTAATACTTTATCAAATGCTTACAGGAGTAGTGCCATTTGATAGCTCAATAGGTGCAGATGTTGCGCTACAACACATTAAAACCCCGCCTCCACGCCCCTCACAACGTCGTCCTTTTGTTACTCCTGAGTTAGATCAAATAGTAGTAAAAGCTTTAGCCAAATCACCAAAACAACGATTCCAATCAGCTATGCTATTACTTGAAGTGCTTGAACCTGCGCTTCAAGAAAGTGAAGAAGCTTTTCTTAAGACAGAAGAAAAAGCTAAACGGTCTATAAAACCTACTATGGAGTTGTATAAAAATACAAATCCGTTAGATCTAGAGATGTCGCAACTAATAAGAGATTCTATAGAAAAAGGAGATCGTATAACTTCTCCTCTACCTAGTCCCCCTTTTAAGGTACCAGAATCAGTTACAACCGCTAACCCAGAATTTTCAAAAATAGTAGCTTTAGTAGTAGATGACGACGCTGATATATTAGAGACTTTTACTGCAATTTTTGAGAACATTGGTGCTCAAATTATTACAGCTACAGATGGTGAAGATGCTTGGAAAAAAATAAAGCAAACCCAGCCTCATCTAATTATTTCTGATATCATTATGCCTAACGTTGATGGATGGCAGCTTTTCTTTCGTTGTAGAGTAGATTCTTTTTTATCAGAAACGCCATTTATTTTTATTACAGGACGCGATATTGAAGAAGAAAAAATTGTTGCCTTAGAACAAGGTGCCGAAGATTATTGGATTAAGCCTGTTGTAGTACTGGAAGTTACTGTCCGCCTAAAACGTTTGTTAAAACGTATTAGCAAAAACTTGGCTTAAAAACTAATAATCGAAAAAACCTTTTAATATTAAGTTTTTAGCAAAAACAAATAGCCCAGATTTAATACTGAGCTATTTATTGTCCACCGAGGAATTTTTATTTTATAGGCACAGGGTGATAAATTCTACCTGAGCATTAGGGCTTAATTTTATAAATTAGGATGTCTCATTCTTTCACCACGCCTAGACTTAAATTGTTCTTTTAATTGGTCTAATTTTATTTTTTGTTCTGGAGTTAGTACAGCTAGAATTTCTTTACGTACTTTAATTCTTTCACCAATTAATTTTGCTTTTACTCCAGACATTTCAGAGATTTTTTGTGCTGCTAGTGTTTCATTATAAACATCACCTTCAAAAGATTGTCGGAGTTCTTGCTTTTTAGCTCTTAAGTCTTGTACTAAAGGCTTAATACTATCTTTGTGGTTTTCTCGAATTTGTTTAATTTGTGCTTTCTGTTGATCAGTTAAGCCTATTTGTTCTGCGATAAACCCACGCATACGTTCACCACGTCCGTGATGGAACCCTCCATCTCTTGCTTGAACATTTCCAAAGAAAATTTCTGTATCGTCGGTTTTTGCTCCTGCGGTTTGAGTAAAAGTAGCGGCTAGTAAGATTACTAGGGTTACTAAAATCAGGTTAATTTTAGAGAATTTTTTCATGATAAGACACCATCCTTATTAATTAATTTTG
>JAHFUF010000038.1 GCA_023265235.1 Blastocatellia bacterium | reverse complement strand
TTAATTCTCTAACAGCATTTGGAGAAACTACTGCAGAAATATTTTCTCTAGTGTATTCAGCAGCACCAAAGAAAAAGACTTTATCTTTGATAATTGGCAAGCCCAAACTACCAGCAATATTTTGACGATCAAAAGGTTGTTTTGCAAATGGGCCATCGCCAGTTACACGATCAAACTCAGGGTTGAACTGATCACGAGCATTAAAACGATCATTACGTTCAAAAAGCACAAAACTACCACGTAGGTCATTTGTACCACTTTTGGTAACAACAGTAATTGCACCACCAGCAGAACGTCCTGTGTCTGGTAAAAAGCTTTGTGTTTGAACTACGAATTCTTGGATACCTTCAGTGGTAAAGTTTTGTACTAAACCACCTACAACGTTATCCTTATTGTCGCCACCATCTACAGAGACGTTAGCGTCACGGCCTGTGCTACCGGCAATAGAAACTGTTCCACTACGAGCTTTGGTAGGGTCAAAGGCAGCAACTGGTTTTGCACCAGGGACTAAAACAGCCAAGTTAGAAAATGTACGACCTGTTAAAGGTAATGCTTTTACTTGACGGTTATCAATTACACCTTGAACAACGGTGTTTGTGGTTTCAATTGTGGCTCCAGTTTCACCAGAAACGGTAACAACTTCTTCTGCGCCTATTGGTTTAAGCTCAAATTTTACGCCAACGCGTGAGCTAACATTAACAACAACGCCAGGTTGTATTACTTTTGTAAAGCCGCTTGCTTCTACAGTAACTTCATATTCTGCTGGTTGTAGTGGCCCTACTTCATATTGACCTTGCTCATTAGTAGTTACTGTTTTAGATAAATTAGTAGCTTTGTTAACCACAGTAACTGAAGCACCTGCTATAACAGCACCTGTAGTATCAGTAACTGTACCAGTAACGATACCTGTCGTTACTTGAGCAAGAGCTACGCCGGCCAGTGCTAATAATAATGCTAGCATAGACAGCACTCTTACAGACAATCTGTGCATATTTACCTCCTCTAGAGTGAGTGATTATTAGTATCAGTATATTTAGAGAATATTCCTAAATTTTTGCTAATAACTGCCTGCTAAGAAAAGTAGAGCAGTTATTAGCAGATATAACGACCAGGGTTTCTTTGGTTGAACGCAAATTGTAGGCCAATCTCTAATGATACTAGGAAAAAAAGATAAGTAATACTTTATAATAGGGTTAGTATTTCTACAAGCCAACCTCGCATAGCAGCTAAAGGTTAGAAAATACAAAAATTTGTATTTCTTTACAGATTTTCCAATAAAGCACTTAAACACAATAAAAATGTGAAAATGTGTTAATTTTTAATGCAAAATAAAAAGGCGGGTAATAATACTCCGCCTTTTTAAGTTCGATTTTTAATATTACTAGACTAAGTAACAGCCCTAGTATCTTATTCTGGTCTTACTGCTCCTTGAGGAACAACATAGATTATTACACGGCGGTTAGCATTACGATCGCCTGATGGATCTGGGCGTTGGTTATCAAAACTACGTACTTCAATACGGCCTGGATCTACATTCTTAGTATTAACTAATTCATCACGTACACGTTCAGCACGCATTTTTGCTGTACCCGGTTTTTCACCTTTGTCTGAGTGGCCATCAATAATAATCGTAGCATTACGATCATTTTGTAGGCGAAGAACCACATCATCTAAAACCCGTTTACAAGCATTGTCTACACGAGTGCTGTTAGCTGTTTTATAACTAGGATTAGCAACACAAGCAAATGTAGTCACCTGTGGAGGAGCAGGTCGTGGTGTAATAGAAACAGTCACACTATCTGTAGCTGAACATTGACCATCACTCACTGTAACCTTAACAGTAATATCACCAGCGCTTAAGCCAGTACTATTAATTTGTTTGGCTGCATCATTACCATTAAGAGTTCCACGAGTGGTAGTCCAAACATATTGCAACTTATCACCGTCTGGATCATTGCCACCAGCAGTAAAGTTAAAGGTAACGTCTGCACCTTCTTGAGCACTAGTTGGATTAGCACGTAAGGAAACGGTTGGACAACGATTGCCTTTTTCTACTGTAATAGTGCGAGTATCTGATTTAGTTTTGTTACATTTATCACTTACAGTTACAGTAATAGTATAGGTGCCAGGAGCTAAGTTAGCAGAACTCCAGGTTCTTTCTGAACTACCATTATCGGTAAATGAACCTCCTGTAGCAGTCCAATTATAAGTAATTCCTTCTCCCATTGTGCGAGTACTAAACTTAACTACATCATTGGAACGCTCTTTTACTGCTAATTTATCAGCGTTTAATTCAAGTGTTGGTGGTAGAGCGTTAGCACAAGGATCAACAGGAGCAGGAGCAGGAGCGGCCCTAACAATATTACGTAGTCCTAGTGTTATATTAGCAACAAAGCCATTGTAGTCATTATCAAGACCACGAGTAATAACATCTGTAGGCACTAAACCTGTAGCAATAACTTGTTTGATTGTGGCTTCTTTACGTTCTGATCCAGAATTATTTGTAAAGTAACGATACGCGCCACCAAATGAAAGCAAGAAGCGACGATCTTCCCGTTTTCCAAATGGGAAAAATCTAGCTCCTGCTACAACATCAACAGGGGTAACACGGTTAAGGACGTTAGTTTCATTTCCTAGGAAATAAGTAGCTGTAGTTTCACCAATTATTTGTACATATTTATTAATTGGAACATCAACTCCAGCAGAAAAAAGTAGTGAATCGCTACGATCTAAGAGTTTGAAATTACGGGACTTAGGATCATTAGCATGAATATAACCAAAGTTTAAGTGTGTACTAACAAGCCCTTTGCGTAAACTGGTGATCAAAAACACCCCAAAATCTGTCGCACCTGCACCAGAACCTTGAGTTAAACGACCACCACGATCTTTTTGGAAAAGTGCGCCAGCAGCAACAGTTGGTACACGAACTAGACCTAGGAGTGCAAGGCCAACCCCTCTATCATCTGGAGTAAAACGGAACTTTGCTCCAAAAGTAGCATTACCAAGAGTGTTACCACCTTTGCCTAAGAATGGAAAATCATTTAAGTACCCTGGCACCTGAAAGCCAGGTTTATTACGATTTGTTACTGGGTCAAACACTGGCCGACTACCTGTTTGTGGTAATCCTGGCAGTATGCTTCCAAAAATAGCACCACTAATAGGAGCACCATTTAGAGGGAAAAACCGCGGATTAGTCTCTAAATCTGGAAAATTGACCTTGATACCATCTAGGCCAAATGAACCTTGCGGTTGGCTCAAACCTGGAAATAATGGGCCACTAAGTTCAAATGGAGCATTTGAGATTACTCTTTGTGCACCATCTGTTTGTAAAAATAACTCTATTTTGTCAGTAACACCAACAGCAAAGTTAACAGGAAATTGCATAATATCTACATCACCTGGGTCACGATCATAGTTATTAGCAAAGAACCCAACATTAATTTCCCCTTTTTTTAGTGTAGAGGAATCATAAACAGTAAAAAGCCCTGTGGCACCACTAACAGTGGGTTGGGTAATACGGCGTTCTTCTCTCTTTGCCCCACCTTTATCTTGAGCTAAAGCCATTACATTCATTAAGAGCACCAGCAAGACTATTGCCAGCATGGTCTTCCAAAATCTCATAGTCACCTCCGAACATTTGTGCATATTTAACTAAACATCTTAATGCATTATTTCTATGTAACTCTAGCACTGCACCATATTATGTTACTGGTGAAACTTATTCTAAGACTTAAGCTACAGTGCGGTGTGTTTATTAAAGCGTCGTTTTTGCTTATACACGCTTTAGCTTGGTAGAGTCAACCCTATTTTGAAAATTAAATTAAAAAACACTGTTATTTGTCAATGCTTTAAGCTTATTTTGTAGGTAGTTCTTAATATTAATAAAAATGCTAGTCTAGGAAATTCTACATACTGATAATGTACTGCTATTAATAAAAATTTCATTGCGCCGATCTATAAATATTTTCTTAAGAAACCTGTAATGGTTCTATGAAAGAGGAAGTCAAGAAAAAATACTTATTCTAACGGATTTTGTGTTTTTTAGGAAAAGCAGAAAAATAGAGGGAAGAAGCCAGACTCAAGTGTAAAACTTGATTGAGAAAACCAAGACAGATGAAATAGAAAAAGCATTGTATTTAAGAACACGGCTTAAGATTAAGAGGTTTAATTTCTTATATTTACACCTTAGGCTGCCAGTAGTGGCGAACAGTTCGCCACTACTGGCTTATTTATTTTTTGGCACGGTCATGGCAACTCTAAAACCATAATCGTTACGTTTCCAAGTTAATTCAACATTATTACGAAAAGCAGAACGACAAGCAAAACCTGCATTAATCCAACCGCCGCCGCGAGTAACTCGTTTCTTTTCATCTCCGCCTGTTGTCCAAGCACTACCATCTGTTGGAGCATCTTTATAAGTTTCATGCCAAGTATCTTGACAATATTCCCAAACATTTCCATGCATATCATAGAGACCAAATCGGTTAGCAACTTTTATAGTACCAACATTAAAAGTGGCATCTAAGTAACCTTCAGGAGGTGGGCCTTGATAACGATAATTATAATATCCCTTAAAATTAGCTTGTTGTAAGGTTAATGCATCTCCAAAACCAAATGCTGTGTCTGTGTCACCACGAGCAGCATATTCCCACTCGGCTTCTGTTGGTAGGCGATAGTCTCTACCAGTATGTTTTGATAACCTTGCACAAAATTCTGCTGCTTCTTCCCAGGTTATTTGCTCAACAGGGTTATTGTCTTCACGAAATCCAGAAACTTTAGCTTTAAGCTCAATATTAACTTTAGGTAAATTTGCAACAAACTTCCACTGTACTTGAGTTACTTCAAATTTTCCAATGTAGAAGCCTGGAACAGAAACTTTGTGTTGAGGTAATTCTTCGTTGTCAAAAGTATAGCCATATCCTCTTTCAGTTTCTTCTGATCCCATTAGGAAACTACCCCCTAGGATTTCTACCATTTCTAGGCTAATATCATCTAGTTTCTCTACAAAGCTTTTAGCTTGTTTGGTTTCTTCTTTTATTATTTTACTGGCAGCATTAAGATCTACAGTCTTAAATTCATAAGCTCTTACAGGTAAGCCTCCTGCTCCAATAGTAGTAGCAGTATTATTAGTAACTGTATTATTTGAGTTACTAGCAGTGCTATTACCTGCACCCTTGACATTAATAGTAATAGAAATTACTAATTCACTAGCTTTATAACCATCTAACACAATTTGAGGGTCTTGTTTTTTCCCTACTCCAAGATCAAGCTTTACTCGCTTAGGTACTTCATCCTGAACATATTGTTTAAGAGAATCTAGGGTTACTTCGCCTTTTGAATTTGCGGCTGCACCTTTTAGCCCATCAACTATTGCTAGGGTAAAATAGCCATTTTTCTTTTCTGTATTTTCATAAGCCCTTGAGCCAACACTAGTAGCATAAAGCGTAGCAAATGCAGATACTTCTTGGTTGCGAACATCAAAATTAAACCCTCGTGTATAAGCCTCTGTTAAATTATTAGGTGCATCGGCTCGCCCTGCTGTAGGGTCATTGCGACAAGCATCTAAAACCATCATCACTTGTTTAACCCCAGTTTGACGAATACGTTCTTTAACTGTATCTACGCTTATTGCTGTATCTTCTAGTAAAGAAATATCTCCACTAACTTGAGCATTTGAAGGTAGGAGAAATGCTCTTCCTTCCCTCTCTATGCCGTGACCAGCAAAAGAAACAAGTAACAAACCATCTGAAGGAATTGCAGCACGTAGGTTTGAGAGCCGTCTTAAAATATTTTCTCGTGTAGGTTGTCTTTCCGCAGGTTGATCAGAAGCAAGAAGTACTACTTGATCTGTAGGAAAACCCGCATATTGTACTAAAGCACCTGCTAGGAGTTTTGCATCATTTGCTGCGGCTGTTAATGGAGTAATTTGTTTGTCCTGATATTGTTCTACGCCTATAACCAAAGCATAACGCTTAGCACTAGTAGGCCACTCAGATACAGTAGGCAATCCAAGGCCACGTTCATTTTTGTTGTTTTGTATATCAGGTTGTTGTGCAAAAGTTTGGAAGGATAGTCCAAGTAATGAAATTAGTAAGCAAACTGCAAAGGATAATAAAAGTTTTCTATTATTATTTTTCATAGTATTCTTAAGACCTCTAGCCTAGGTTAATTGTTATAGATGATGACATTTTAGTAATGTCAATCTCTTTTTAATTTATATAAAACATAGTGCAATTTTATAAGGCTTTATAAATTTTTATTCTGTAAGCCTGTTGACGTCCATTAAAAAAAAAGGTTCCCTGCTAAAAAAGATTTTTATATAATTGTTGGCATCAGGTCTAATTTATAAACTAGGAATTAGTTCTAAAAGCAAACGCAATTTAGCTTTAGCATCAGAGTCCTTATCATCAGATAACTTAATAGCTTGCCCAAATTCATCAATAGCTGATTCAAGGTCGCCAACCCTTATATAGGCTAATCCAGCACAATAACGAACATCAGGAGAATCCTTTAATTTTTCATCAAATTCTTCATATTCGCTTAATGACTTAACCAAACGTTTGTTGATATTACGTTTTTCTTTTTTACTTCCTAAATTCCCAATATTATCAGGACGACTTAGCTCATTGCCTATATGAAAAGAAGTTTTACCTAATAGAGATGCTATTAGGTTTTCTAATGTCTCTGGGCAATACCCATTATATTGATCAAAAGCAATTCTATAATGTTTTAGTGCTTCTTGTTTATTTCCTTGATTTGTTAAGGTAATAGCTAGGTTATCATGAGCTAATGGGTAGTAATTTTGCCGTAGTTCAATTGCTTTTTGATAAAAAGTCTTAGCATTTTCTAGTTCATGTGTATCGTTTAAGATACTACGAACCAGGTAGACATTACCTATTTCTAAATTAGCTTCTGGAAAATTAGCTTGTTGTTTTATGGCAAGCTGAAATTCTGCAATAGCTTTTTCATAATTGCTTTGACTATGGTAAAACCGTCCTAAATTATAATGAGCTAATGGATAAATATTATTATTTTGCTTAATAGCTAAGTTGAAATGTGTAACAGCTTCTTCTAAATTGCCTTGTACTTCATAGATTAAACCTAAATTATTACAGGCTTCTGGGTAATTTTTACGTTGCTTAATAGCGGCTTGATAATTATTAATTGACTCAGAAAAATCACCTTGATGAGCATAAGCCATAGCAAGGTTAAAATGTGCTGATGGAGAGCCTTTCTTAGAAATAACTTCTTTATACTCTCTAATAGCTTCATCAATACGGCCACTGCGATAAAAAGTGACTCCTAAATCAAGCCTAGCTTCTAAATTGTTAGGAGTAAGGATAAGCACTTCTTGAAACTGATTAATAGCTTTTTCAAATTGCCCTGTTTCTAATAAGGCATTACCTAAGCCTAAACGTGCATTAGACAATTTTGGCTGTGTGTTAAGTATATTTTGATAAGCTTCTATAGCAGGGTCAAACTTACCATCGTCAAATAATTTTTCTGCTTTTTCCAACATACTTTCACTAGTTTTTACGGCTGAACGCACGGCTAACTGTCTAGAAGATGCGGCGGCAGCTTCACCAACTTGTTGTATACCAAAGCGTTGTCCTGATTCAATAGGAATATATCGTGGATTACTAGCAACTTTTTGATTATTAGTATTACTAGGAGGTGTGTTTTCTACACCAAAGCGTTGTGCTAAAACAGTTGTGTTTAGTAGGAAAAAGGCTACAAATAATCCTAAAATTTGCTTAAGAAGATTCAAACTTATTAGGGGCTTTAATTTCTGTTCTATCATGCTTAAACCTCATTTTTCTATTTGATCGCAAACAAGTCGAAACCCAAGGTTATTGCTACTATAAGTCTCAGACTGCCAACTGCGATAAGTAATAGGATCATCCTTAAGGCTTTCTGCATTTTTACCACGCAATATATAAATGGAAAGCTTAGATTGTTTTAACTGATCAGGTATTTTAGCTTTTGAACCTGGATAAAGAGAAAACTGAGAACCAGTCCACTCAACATAATTACCTAAAATCTCATCAATACCAAAACGTACATAATTACGTGCTAAATATTCCCACTCTGACTCTGATAGCAATCTATAGGGCTTTCCTGTCTTTGTAGAAAGCCATTTACAATAAGCATTAGCATCTTTCCATGTAATGTTAGTAATAGGTTTTTCTTTTAATTCTGCTGATAAAGTAGAAATATCTATATTTGTTGGTGATTGATAACCACTCTGTTTTATAAACTCACCATATTGAGAATTGGTAACAAGAAATCGAGCAGCTTGAAAGGGTTTAATCTCGCTTTCATGCTCAGGTTGAGCAAAAACATCTCCTTTGTTATTGCCCATATTAAATTTAGTAGCTTTGATTTCGATTAGAGAAGGCATTATGGGTGTTGGTAATTCTTTTCTATCATCTTTTTTATTATATGAATTAGAGTAAAAATACCAGCCACTAGGTATAGTAATAATTAAAATTAAAATTCCAACAATTAAAAGTTTACTATATTTTGGACTAGTAGCTTCACTAGCAATAGTTTGATTAACAGAAACAAATGTTTCTAGTTTTGGTTGAATAGCAATAGTTTTTGAAGAAATAATGGGTTGTGTGTTTTTATTTATCTTAAGATTTTCTACAGTTAGGTTTTTTGGTTCTAGAAAGATTTTTTCCTCTGAAGTATTTTTTGCTCTAGTTCTCATTTGAGACTTGTCAAGACTAAGTTCAATGTTAGATATTTCAAGGGCAGAAAAAAATTCATCTGCTAATTGGGATACTGATTGTTGGCGATCTTTTGGCTCTTTCTCTAATGCTCGCATAACAACTTCTTCAACAGGTTTTGGAATATCAGGGCGTAAGGGTTGTAAAGATTTAGGTTTGTCTTGAAGATGCATAAGTACAACAGCGGTTGGAGAAGAGGCTAAAAAAGGAACTTGCCCTGCAAGCATTTCATAAAGAATTATTCCTAGGCTATAAATATCTGATTGGGAACTTATTACTCCTCCCCCTCTACCGCATTGTTCTGGAGACATATAAATAGGAGTCCCAACAAGCGCGCCTGTTTGTGTAATAGAAGGAGCATCCCCGCCCTTTACAAGCTTAGCAATACCAAAATCAAGTACTTTTACTATTTCAAGGCCATCATCAATCTTAGCAATATAAATGTTATCTGGCTTTAAGTCACGATGAACAATGCCTTTGTTATGTGCTGCTTGTACTGCTGAAGAAACAGGATATAAAATAGACCAGATTTCCTGATAACTTAGCTGTTTTTCTTGTTTAAGTTTTTCGCGAAGTGTAATCCCTTCAAGAAATTCCATAACCAAGTAAACTATATTGCTATCTTTAGCAACACCAAAATCAGTGACAGTAACTGCATTAGGATGATGTATTTGTGCAGCAGCCTGGGCTTCACGCTGAAAACGCTTCAAATTAGTTTCATCAGAAATTACTTCTGGGTGCAGTATTTTAACTGCAAACTTAGTTCCTATATTGATATGGGTAGCTAAATAAACTTGTCCCATACCACCTTTTCCAAGTGGTTCTTCTAAACGGTATTTATCATCAAGAATAACAAAATCGCTAAGAGGTGAGGCATCAAACAAGCAAAACATTGCTTGATCATCAAACTGTCGGTTACATTTCGAGCATAGTTTCATTCGTAGCACACCTTATTTATAGTCCATTATCATGAAAACAAACTACATAATAACTAATCAAAAAGTAAATCGAAATCCAAATTGAAATTGGCGTGGAGCAAACGCATTACGAAATCGTTCAGATGGTGCGATAAACCGCCCTCCACTTTGTTTTGGTAAATTAAAATTTCCTTGTAAATCTGGAGAAAACACACGATCTACTTCACTAATATTTACTCTATTAAATATATTAAAAGCTTCAATAAAAGCTTGTAAACGAACTTTTTCTTTTAGGTTTATGCTTTTAGAAAACCTTAAGTCTAATCCTGCAAACCCAGGCAAAATACCAACATTTCTTCCTAAAGAATTAGGTCTATCTCCTGGGGGATTATCTGCGTTTAAGTTAAGGTCTTGACCTGCTATTAAGTTATAAGGATGTCCAGATTCTAAGTTAAGAATTACTGATACTTGAGAATTTTTCAAAACAGGTGTTTTTATATATTCTCCTAGTTCTAAAAAACCTGAAAGTACAAAACGACTCCTAGCATCTTGTAAAGATAAACTCCGTTCGCCTCCAACATTAAGAGGATTATTTGTTTCCTGTAGGTCAAAACGAATATCTAAATAATCATCTATTGCTTTAGAAAAAGTGTAATAAGCAAAAAAATTGAGTTTCTTAGAAATTCTTTGATCAAAAGCAACAGTAAATCCATTGTAATAGCTATCAAATGCAGATTCTATATCAAAAACTGTCCCATGAGTTGGATCAACCCTACCATTAATTTGACTATCTAAAGGATTATTTGCAATAGGTCTAACTACAGGGTTTATATCTCTTACCCCTATTAGCTTAACACCACGAACATAGTTATAAGTAGCAGCAACTTGGGTATTAGGAGTTAACAAATAGTTAAAACCCATTGTTAGCTGTTGTGTATAACCATTACGGAAACCTGGATCATATTGAAAAGTCGTATTAAGCTGAGGTCTTACGTTTATTTGACTAGGAATGCTATTGCTCTCAGGAAACCTATGTTCTGGGAGAGAAAATGGTAGGATGGAGAAAGGAAAAGGTACTACTGGAACTACTAAGCTCTTTTTTACTGTAGTTAATTCTGCTGTTGCAGCAATAGCAAATAGCTGTGTACCATAAAAAACACCATAAGCAGCACGTAAACTTAAGTTAGATATTTTACTTGGACGATAGGCAACAGACAAACGTGGGCTAAAATTCCCGTTATTACTTGGGATAAACCTTTCTCTGCTAATATCATAACGAAGCCCTACTTTAACCAACAAATTAGGAGTTAGCTTAATATCATTTTGAATGAAGGAGGAAAAAATCTTTTGCTGAACAGAAACCTTTGTGTCACCAAAGCCTTGAGCAAAGGCAAAAGGCAAAGGAAGGTTTTTTAGTGGAACATTTTTAGGAAAACCTGGAAATAGAAGCGGTGCTTGAGCAGAAGCAAGATCTAAAAAAGCAAGCTGTTCTGCTGTACGCAGTTTGGGATCAAAAGCTTGTAACCCTGTAAAAAATGGTAAGTTAGGGATTTTTGTTAATGCAGTAAAATCAATTGGCTGAAAAATTGCCAGCCCACCATTAAGTATTGGTACTGTTGATTTATCATCCGGGTTAATACTAATAAAATCTACTCCAAATTTGATTTGATTTTTACCTTTTACTAGAGTGAAATTATTTACGATTTGAAATATAGGAGTTTTTCTAGGCTGTGGTAAAAGTGTAGAGCGACCAAAACGCACTAATCCTTCTGGTGCGACTAGTCTTACTTGAGGCTCATTTACAATTTGATCAATTTCTTGATTACGGTTTGCATACAGAAACCGGCTTTCTATAATAAAACCCAAATTGGGGCTTATATAAGTGTTATTAAGAGCAACATTATTGTCTTCAAGCCTTTGTATTCCAGCATTTCCTTCACCAACCAGTCCACCAAATGGATCAAAATTACCATTATAATTACCACCAAAATTATAGCGAATAAAAAAACTATTTTGTGGGCTAAGACGTAAATCTAGCCGCCCTAGAAGTGAAGTTGTCCCTAAAGAAAATGGTATTGGCCCATTAGAAAGATTAAAACCTAGCCTCCTAGCAGAAACTACTGTTTGATCGCCTATTGTAACAAATTGATTTTGTTTTATAGAAAGACGTTCAAAAGATGAAAAGAAAAATATTTTATCTTTCTTTATAGGCCCACTAAAAGTAGCACCAAATTGATATTGTTTATAATCTGGCTCAAAAGGAGCAAAAACATCTCTTGCACTAATTTCATCATTACGATTTAAGAAAAACAACGAACCATGATAATCATTGCTCCCACCCTTAGTTACTATATTGATAACACCACCTGAAGCATGACCAAACTCAGTAGAGAAACTGTCTGAAACTACCTGGAATTCTTGTACTGCTTCTTGGCTAAAAGTTGCTCTAACAGTCCCTGTAGCAGTTTCATTATTATCTAGTCCATCTATAGTAATATTATTAAGGCGTGCAGATTGTCCATTAAATGATAACCCTGAACTAGCAGAAACACCTTGAGCAGGAACACGATCTTGTACTACACGAGGTGTTGTAAGAGTAAAATCTAGAAAATTACGTCGATTAATAGGTAAGCTATCAATCCTACTTCGATTAATACTATTGCTACTTTCTGTTTTCTCTGCTTCAAATACGCTACTAGCAGTTATGTCAATTGTTTCAACACTAGCAGTACCAACTGGCAAAACAAGTTCAATAAGCCTTGTAATTCCAATATTTAGTTCAGTTTTTTTAATGTCTAAGCCAAAATTTTCCGCTCTTGCAACTAATTCATATTCGCCTGGAGGCAATTGCAAAATTTTGTATACACCATCGTCACCTGTCTGAATAGTACGTACTAAATTAGTACCGATTTGTTTAATGGAAACTGTAGCACCAGAGACTACTGCTCCTTGGCTATCTATGACCTTACCAACTATTGAACCTGTTGTAGAGCCACTTGACTGAGCCTTTACCGCCGCAGAATCTCTACAGCCAAATAGCATAGTTAATATAATTAGTGAGTAAGCTATTTGTTTTACTAAAGGAAACTTATATAAAATTCTAGAAGTAATGGGGCACATAAACTTTCCTTCTTGATAAAATAAAAAATACTTTTTACTTACCTGATGGCCGTTCTACTGTGATCTATTCTAGATACAGGGCTTACATTTTATATTAAGGTATGACAGTTTTTATTTTTGATTAGTACAGGATTTCTTACATGAGGGGAAAATTTATCATATTTTCAAAAAAATAGCCTCACAGACTTCCCTATTACCTACTACTTATAACTATAACCTAGGTTAGGGAGAACTTTAGTTTGTTCTTAACTATATTATCTTATAAACGGTTAGTTTTTACTGCCATTCCACCATAACCTATTAACAAAGATTTAGTAAAAGTAAAACTAAAAGTGTCTGGAACAACTTTGGTTAAAAGCATCTGGAAGAAAGCTTTGGTAAAAAAACATGGTCGAATCCCTAAAATTTGCTCTACGGTTAAATTGTGTGTGCTAAGTATTTGCTGAAGTTTTGATGGTTTAATAAAAAGATCTAAAACATGTAAATTCTTAGGGGTATTTTTAACAAACCATTCTACCCCCTTAATTACTATTAACCAAGCCAACCAATTTTGACTAAAAGTACTAAAAAAAAATATTCCATTAGGGCGAAGTACTCTAGATATTTCTGAAATAACAACCTCTGGTCTATCAACATGTTCTAAAAAATCCATTGCACAAACCACATCAAAAGTCTTGTCTGAAAAAGGAAAGTCATAAGCATCAGCAAGTAAATAATTCACTCGCTTAGTTTTATCATATTGACGAGCAATTTCTAAGCTCTCTTTTGAAATATCAAAAGCCGTAACATTATGTCCAATACTACTTAAGGGGTTACTAAAAAATCCAGCACCACAACCAACATCTAAGACCTTGCTACTAGAGTTAGTGTTATGTTTAGCAATAGCCTCTATTGCCCAAGGCACTAAAAGCTTTTTCTCAGCCCTAAGTAGTGCTACAGGATCATCTTTTGCGTGATACCATCGCTCACCCAGTGCGTGATAAAGCTCATTATTTACTTTGTCTGTTTTAGCCCTTTCCATAAAAAATTCCAATAAACAATTTGATAAAACATCATTAGTAAAGTTAAAGTGGCCTCTCCTAAAAAAAAGACTCTAAACACTTGCAATGACTCGCCTTGTAGCTCCTGTAAAAACAAACTATTAGTGTGACTTGAGCCAATAGCTACCCAATAAAGGCCAACTAGGATAAAAAGTATTGGGTGAAGTAAAAATAAAAAGGCATGTAACCACATTTCGCCCAGAACACAAAGCTTTGCATGAACAAACTCATCTTTAGTAACAAAAATACAGGAGAAGGCTGCTAATAAAGTATAAATAATTATATTTTTTTCTGTTGGTGGAAAAAAAAGTACCACACTATAACAAACCAAAACCGTAATAGTATCGGCAGGATGGCCTAGCCTTTCCCACAATCCTAAGCCTCGTTTATAGTGAAAGTAAACCTCATCAACAATAGCTAAGACAGCATGAAAAAGAAAAACCCCTATAGCAATATACCACATATTTAGTAATTAATTAGTGCCCGAAACTAAAGCACTGGGCTATTATCAGATGCCGCTAACGCGACATTTAAAGTTATTTGTTTTCATTTGTTAGCTAAACTTCTTTGTATTCTTAAGCTTTTCTACATTGCCAACCCACCATCTATTTGTATTACTTGTCCAGTAATATACTGAGCGTCATCAGAAAGTAGGAAAGCAGCAACGCGAGCAAGTTCTGCTACTTGTCCAAAACGTTGTAGGGGAATTTGTTCTAGAAGCTTTTTACGATAATCTTCAGTTAAAACCCTTGTCATATCAGTTTCAATAATTCCTGGTGCTAAGACATTAACAGTAACATTACGGCTACCCAATTCTTTTGCTAGCGCTTTAGATAAACCAATTAATCCTGCTTTGGAAGCAGAATAGTTTGCTTGCCCAGCCATTCCAACCACCCCGCTTATTGAACTAATATTAAGTATCCTACCGTATCGTTGTTTAATCATAATAGAAGTTACAGCTTGGCAAAAATTAAACGCACTTTTTAGATTAGTAGCAATAACACTATCCCAATCTTCTTCTTTCATACGCATAATTAACTTATCATTAGTAATTCCTGCATTATTGACAAGAAAATCCACTCTACCTAGTTTGGCTTTAACATCTTTGACCATTTCCTGAACGGCAGCAAAATTAGCTACATCTAATTGATAAGCTAGCACTTGTTGCTCTGGAGAGTTTTGACATTCTTTTTTTAACTCTTCTGCTGCTTCTGCAGATTTGTTGTAGTTAAAAGCTATTTGGC
>JAHFUF010000037.1 GCA_023265235.1 Blastocatellia bacterium | reverse complement strand
AAAAAATTTAGGTCTAGTTGCCTCTAACATCATTTTCAGGTCTTCTTGTGAACCATGACCAGAAACATGAATACGTGAGCTAGTAGAGTCATAGACTTGTGCATGACGTTTGTAAAGATGGTTAATTAAACGTGAAATAGATTTTTCATTCCCAGGAATCTGACGAGCAGAAAGTACTACTGCGTCTCCTTCTTGAATTTTTGCTTGTTTATGATTATCGACTGCCATTCGTGAGAGTGCTGACATTGGTTCACCTTGACAACCTGTTACTAGCATTACTATTTGGTGTGGAGCAAAACGTAGTGTATCAGCAGGAGTAATTAATAGCCCATTAGGAATATCTAAGTAACGCATACTCTCAGCAGTATCAATATTACGTATCATGCTACGGCCAATAAGAGTAACTCTACGACGGAAAGTCTCAGCTAAATCTAAAATAATTTGGATTCGATGAATACTAGAAGTAAAACAACTAACAATTATTCTTCCTGTAGCGTTATCAAAAATATTTTCCAGTGCTGGTATAACATCTCGCTCTGAATACATACGTCCAGGACGCTCAACATTAGTAGAATCTGAGAGTAAAGCCAAAACCCCTTCATCACCATAACGACGTAGAGATTCAACATCTATTGGGCTACCACAAACAGGGGTTTCATCAAACTTAAAATCACCTGTGTGGATAATTACACCTACAGGAGTGCGAATGGCTAAAGCAACACAATCTGTTGTGGAATGGGAAACCCGGATAAATTCGATCTTAAAAGGGTCAAGGTCAATAGTTTCTTTGGGTCTTATAGTATGTACTAGTACTTCATCTGAAAGGTCATGCTCATCTAACTTAGAGGCTAAGACTGCGGCTGTATAAGGGGTAGCATAAACAGGAATATTAAGAGCTTTTAATAAAAATGGAACTGATCCAATATGATCTTCATGGCTATGGGTCAAAATCAAAGCACGAACATTATCACGATTATCTTTTAAGTATTGGAAATCTGGAACGATAATGTCTACGCCCCAAAAATGGGGATCAGGAAACATTAATCCTGCATCAACAACAATAATTTCATCCTCATAACGGATTGCTAGGCAATTCATCCCAAATTCGCCTAACCCACCTATTGGGAGAATCTCTACAAGATTAGCCACAGTTTTTCTTTCTATTCTCAGATTTATTAACCAAGCTGCAATATAGCATAGCCAAATATTGAGTGCCAAATTTATCTTACTCAATATTTAGCGATGATTAACTAGGCTAATCTTAAAAATTTCATTTTTTTTAGCAAGGTTTTAGTTTCTTATGGAAAAATTAGAACTTCTTTCTTGATAATAATCTTTTGCGACTCTTTGCCCACTTTCAATCAACACTTTTATTTTAGCTTCATTAGCATTAAGTCCCGATAAGTGACATTTTATTGGGTTTAATTGCTCTCCTACACTAACTAGATATTTTTCTAATGCTTTACGACCACCCTCAATAAGTGCATTCATTTTAGCTTGATTAGTATTGGACTCCATTTTATTTTACCCTCATATAATTGGCTTATATTGGCTTACTTGTAAAATTGTCGTTTTCTAGCTCAAAGGTAAAAAATCTAAAAATTTGAGCACTAATATAAAGTCGTTTTTTTCTTGAAAATTCTTACAGAAACTCGGAAGTTTATAGGAATTTTTATTCCCTAAGGAATGTTTATTACTAGTTTACTCTTGCTATTAGTTTACTCTTGCTTCTAGATATTTGTAAACCTCTTTTGTTAACTGAGCGAATTCTTGACAATTTAATGTCTCGGCTCTTCTTTGCGGAGTGATATTAGCTAAACGGAGTAGGTCAATTATATGTTCGGTTAATAATTGCGGATGGACTTGACTGGCAACAGATTTTAAGCTATTTAGAATGGTTTTACGTCTTTGGGAAAAAGCTCCTTGAAGGATTTTTACTAGCAAATCATCGTCTACTACTTCAGCCAAAGGTTTAGCATAGACCTCTAGCTGTAAAATAGCAGAATCTACTTTAGGAATAGGACGAAATGAACCCGATTTTACTGGAAATAGTATTTTTGTTTGTGAATAGATTTGTGCCAGCACAGATAATATTCCATAGTCTTTATTTGATGGTGGGCTAGCAATACGTTCAGCAACTTCTTTTTGTAACATTAATGTCATATCTCTAATTGCCATACGCGAAGCTATTAGCTTAGTTAGTATTGCAGTAGAAATATAGTAGGGTAGGTTTGCAACTACACGTATTTTTTTCTTTAGATGTGGATGCAAATCCAATTCTTTATTAATTAACTCATTAATATCTATAGCCAGAATATCAGCTAGTATAATTGTTAGGTTTGACTCAGAAAATTTGTTTTGTAACTCGTTTGCCAGTTCATCATCTAGTTCTACTGCAACAACCCAACCAGCCCTTTCCATCAGCATTTCAGTAAGTGCGCCGTGGCCTGGGCCTATTTCTAACACAAGTTCATCTTTTGTTGGAGAGACAGAATTAACAATCCGAGAAACTATATTCTGGTCAACAAGAAAATTTTGTCCTAGACTTTTTTTAGCTTTCAAAATATGACTCTACTTTATTTCCTTTCAAGAGATGATAGCAAGTAAGGATAAGCCATTTTTCCAAATCGAAAGAATATTTGGTAGTTACCTAAACAGAAACTATATTTAATTAGTCTAAAAGTTTTTTTAAATCATTACAAAAATTAAAAAATGTTTGAAAAGTCATTAAGTGACGAGGTTCTTTTTGTGTATGTAAAATCAGTTGCTCTAGATAGCTTGACTCAAGAACATGCCCTGGGTTTCTTTTTGTATAATGTATGTTCCGTTCTGAGAATATTTCTTTTAGGTAAGCCTCATGAAAATGTGCATGCGTACTATATCCAGGGTAAACCCCCATTAATTCTGGGTCCAAGTCTATGAGATTATAAAAATCTAAGTATTTTCTTAATTCTAAACTTTCTGGATTGTTTCTTATTAGCCTACGATTCCCCAAAAACCAAGTTTCAATACATCTATTTTGAATAATGATTACCAGTTTTGTATTTTTAAGTCTAATTTTTTCTTGCTTTAGAAAATTATTTACTTCCTCTATTCTTGATTCTACAGTTTCTTCATCGGCATCCAAACAAACTACTAAATAATCATAGCTCCCATGATTATTAACATCTTTTACAGCATTAGGGATATGATCGTATATTATAGAAGGGTATCCTTCAGCAGAAAATAAACAATAATTATGTTTATTAACTTCGTGTGTAAGCCTTACTTTTATTAAACTAGGAACTAAGAGCGATAACCAAGCTGGGTATACCTTATATTCTGTTTTTTTGCCTTCAACTAAAAAATAAACATTCATCCAACTTCAATTCCTTCTCTATATTTCTCGCTGTTCATAAGTTGAATAAAGGCTTTATGGCTTGATTTATCTAAATCAAGCTCTGAAGTATCATATGTTTGAACGTGTCCACCTTTCCTTGTTACAATCTTCCAATACTTAGTACTAATATTATTAATTATATAAGGGTGATGGCTAGTAATAATAAACTGTAATTTTTTATTTTCTTCTAGTAAATCTTCTGTTAGTAAATCAATGCAGTTTACACCTAGGCTATTTTCAAACTCGTCAATTAAAATAACAGTTCCTTTAGGCCACAAATAAAAATCACATATATGTCTAAGCGTTTTCAACATACCAGAAGATATTTTTGGTAATAAAATCCAGCTTTTTACATCTTTTTCTTTAATTTGAAGCAAAGGATAAGGGTTTAATATTCCCAAAGCTACTCTTTCTCTCATAAACTCAGTTCGTAAATCTTCCACTTGAGGAAAAACACTTATAAATTTTCGCTTAATTTTTTCAAATATATCTGGAACATTTTTATTAACCAAAGCAAGTTTTATTTCTGTTAATAAATTACTATTTTGAATACTTTCTAATGTTTTATACTTTTTAGCTAAAGTAGAAAATTCTATAGGAAGGTAATAACTAGAAAGAGTTTCTTTAAATGAATTATTAAAGTGAACTATCTTATTTAAACTATCCTGAGCTGGCCCAATTTCATCTTCTTGGTTTAACAAGTCTAAGATACTTTTAAAAGGCGATAGTTTAAGGGTTTTAGTACCTTTAAATAAAATTTGACTCTCATTTCTATCTATGATGCATTGATCATTTAGATACAACTTTTCTTCAATAATTTTAGAACGATTTCTTTTTACATCATTATCTATTTCAAAAAACCTGGAATAATTTGAAGCTAGCGAAAGATCTTTGTTTTCAAACTTTCCTATCCAACGATAAATAATATCTGTTTGTGTAGAAAAAGATATATCCCACTCAGTGCCATTAAGAGATTCGCCATTTGCAATCTTTTGCATATCCCTTATGGCCTCTAAAATTTGTGTTTTCCCAACTCCTGAAATACCAATTAGCAAAGTAAGATTACCAAAACTAATTGGTTCTAGTTTCCAGTCTAAAGCTCCATTATAATACGCAAATTTATGTATTTTCATTACTTACCCTACTACAAAAACTTTCTAAATTGGAATTATTCTATTATCAACATACGAAAACAAGCCTGCATTCCGCACCTTACCTACATCAGGTTACGTTATTTTTCTAATTTTACCTTACTTGCTAATTTAGGATAGCCAGTAATTTCAATATCCTGCTCATGTCTGGTGATTTCAATATCTTCTAACTCTACGGCTTGATCTAGAGTAGAAAACCCCTCTCCACCAACAGCAGCAACGGCCTCGCGGCCACCTACTAATTTAGGAGCAACAAAAAATGTCGCCTTGTCAAATAGATGTGAGGTAAGAAATTGTCCTGTGATATTTGCGCCACCTTCAACAATCAAGCTAGTAACCTTTCTATATGCTAATTCTGTAAGCATTGCTGGTAGTGAGACTTGTCCATCAATCCCAGCCTCAAAAATCACTTGCACTCCTTTAGATTCATACTCTTTGACCTTGGCTTGTAGAGCTAGTATTCCTCCATATGCTATGGACGCAGCCATTTCATCAGCAAAAATTAACACAGGATAAACATCTGCTGTAGTAAGCATTTTTGCTGTTAATGGAGTACTAAGCTTGCCATCAATTATTACCCTAATTAAAGCACGATGTCTTCTGTTTTCAACACGTAAGGTTAATTCCGGATCATCAGCAATGACTGTCTGAGCACCAACCAAAATTGCGTCATATTCAGCGCGTAGCAGTTGCGAAGCCTGACGTGATGCTTCGTTAGTAATCCAACGTGAATGACCTGTATGAGTAGCAATTTTTCCATCTAACGTCATCGCAGTTTTTAACAAAACAAAAGGACGATTATAAGTAACAAATGTAACAAACTTTTCATTAAGTAAGCGGGCTTCTTTTTCACATACCCCTATATCTACTTCTATACCATTTACTTGTAAGATATGAAAACCCTTGCCTCCAACTAGTGGGTTAGGATCTGTCATAGCGGCTACCACCCTATGTATACCACTACGCAAAATTGCGTCGGTACAAGGTGGTGTTCGCCCCTGATGACAACATGGCTCAAGATTAACATAAAGAGTCGCACCTGTAGCTAAAGTACCTGCTTCTTTTAGAGCGTTTATCTCAGCATGATCAAAAGCTTCATAACGATGATACCCTCTTCCAAGAACCACATCGCTTTTAACTACCAACGCCCCAACCATTGGGTTAGGGCTTACCTGCCCTCTACCTTTGGCAGCAAGTTTTAAGACCTGTTGCATATACTTAAGATCATTCATAGCTTATGCCTTATATTAATCGTTTTTTTATCGTTGCTGGAATACCTACTGCAAGTGAATTTTCTGGGACATCTTTTGTAACAACTGTCCCAGCACCAGTCATAGAGCCTTGTCCAACACGCACAGGAGCCACTAGCATTGTGTCACTACCAATTTTGACATTATCTTCTATAACCGTAGTATGCTTGTTTTTACCATCATAGTTACAAGTAATAGTACCAGCACCAATATTTACACTAGAACCTATTATGGCATCACCTAAATAGCTTAAGTGCATAGCTTTAGTACGTTGCCCTAGTTTAGATTTTTTTACCTCTACAAAATTACCTACAGTTGCACCAGCCTCCAAATGTGCGCCCATACGCAAATGAGCAAAAGGGCCAACAGTAGTTTGGTCAGCTAAAAATGAATCTACTATTAAAGAATAATCCCTAATAAACACATTATTAGCCAAGTGTGAATTTATTAGGTGGGCACCAGGATTAATAGTGCAGTTTTCTCCAATAATTGTTTCTCCTTCAATAATTGTATTAGGATAAATTATAGTGTCTATCCCGATTTTTACATCAAGGTCAATAAAAGTGCTATTAGGGTCAATAATTGTAACTCCATCTAACATCAAGCTTTCTAGTTTAGCCATTCTCATTCTATGTTCTGCGTTAGCCAGTTCAATACGATTATTGATACCTAATACTTCTTCAGGGGCTTTGTGTTGATAAATCGCCACTTTATCATTTTGATTTCTTAGTATGGACAATACATCTGTCAAATAATATTCTCCTTGAGTATTATTAGGAGAAATTTTCTCTAAAGCAGCAAACAAGGCTTGAGACTCAAAACAATAAACCCCTGAATTAATTTCATCAATTTCAAGCTCTTTTAAACCCGCATCACGATGTTCAACAATATGACTAAAATTACCTTGTTGAGTTCGTATAATACGACCATAGCCTGTTGGATTGGCAACTTTGGTGGTAAGCACAGTGGCAGTAGCATTAAGTGTCCGATGTTGGGTAAATAGTGATTCTAAAGTATTAGTGGTAATTAATGGCACATCTCCTGATAAAACCAAAATAGGTGTACTATCCCTAGCTAAAAGCTTTTTAGCCATCATTACTGCATGTCCTGTTCCTTTTTGCTCTGTTTGTAAAACAAATTCAGGAGCAACAGGGGTATTATTTTGTTCTGCTTTTTTTAATAATCTTGAGTGAAAGTTTTTTAATACTTGTTCAACATCGCTTGCTTGATGACCAACAACCATAACAACCCGCTTGGGAGCTAAACATAAGGCTGTATGATAAACATGATTAATCAAGGGCTGACCAACAAGCCTATGCAACACTTTGGCTTTTTGCGATTTCATTCGCGTTCCTAGCCCTGCGGCCATTACTAAAATATTTAAATCCATAATTATTTCCTAACAGAGTTTTGGTAGGGAAAATTGTAGGGGCGAACCTATGTGTTCGCCCTATTAAGATAACCCGAACTGTTCGCCCTCTTACTTTAGATTCAATGGTTTAGCGTAACAAACTCCATGGATTTTCAAATAAAGAATATTTATTCATCCTTGGGAAGATCTTTACTTCCAACTATAGTTAAATTCATTCCTATCTGTACACTTACTTGTTTTCCATCAACTTCTATCACAGATTTTCCACCTAAATACCAGCCAAAAGACCCTGTAGAAAACTCTTTAACCTGTGCCATCATAGGAACGCCATTAACTTCAACCTTTACAGGTTGAGCATGTTCACGAAAATCAACTCTAGTTATAGGGCAAGACTTAGCCATAACGTATCTCCTTCAGTAATAATATTTATGAGTGTATAATTAATACTCTGTTGTTTTACTTGGTAAAGTGCCTATTATACACACAATTAGAGGAAAGATAATAGCTTTATTAGCAATAGAAGAAAATATCCAACTTTTTAAATTAACGCCTAGAGATAAATCACTGGTGCTCTTGTCAAATGCCCTTAATAAGGCATTAAAAACTTAAGATTCTTTTAGAATCAATGACTTACAAAGCAAATTCCATGTATATAAATATACTTATTTTTTTGCTACAACGGGTAGGATACTCTCTGGAGTTAAAACATCATTTGTAAAATCAATCTTTGCTAATATTTTTGCTTTCTCTGTTTCATTAGCTTGACGAGGAGTGCTGTAATTTTCAATCACTACAGGAATAAGCTCTATTTTAGCAAGCTTGGTAGGGAGGTTAGTAGGAGGTTTATTAGGAGCTAAGGTCTTAGTGTCTCCTTCTACTTGATAGCCTTCAAGAAAAATTTTTAACACCAATCCTTCTTTAGTATCTTGGCTCCAGGATTGATCAAAAATAAAGTTTCCTAGAGAATAAAAAATATATTTATCTTTATATTTTTCAATTGTTTGTATCCAATGAGGATGTGCTCCTATTACAATATCTGCTCCATAATCAATTGCTGTATGAGCAAAGTCTATTTGTCCTTGATGTGGTGTTCTAACATACTCAACCCCGGCATGCATAGTAACTAGAACAAAATCAGCCATTTTTTTTAGTTCAGTAAGCGAACTTTTCAAATACTCAATATCTTCAATCCTAGCAACAAAGTTATTTCTACTTACGCCACCATCGTTTACTGAAGCATAGGAAGCCCCTAAAAACCCTATTTTTAATCCATTAAAAGTAACTATTTTAGGTTGCCAAGCCTCGTCTAAATTTTCACCTACGCCAAGATAAGTAATATTATTGTCTGTTAAAACCTTTCTGGTATTATGAAGTGCTGCTACTCTTTGATCTAAAGCATGGTTATTAGCTAGGTTTAAGACCTTAAATTTATACTTCTTTAATCCTTCAACATTTCTTATTGGAGTATTAAACACTAGGCTATGCGGGGGGCCTGGCTTATCACTACCAGAAATAGGTGATTCTAGGTTACCAAAATTAAAATCTGTACTATTAAGTAATTCGGCTAGAGAGCTAAAAGGGCGCAATGGGTCATTAGCATGAGCAATCACGCTATTAACACCTCGCGACATCATAATATCGCCTACAGCGATAAATACTACAGAGGTTTCTTTGAACTTAATGTCAGTAAGAGTTGGTTTGTCTTGTTTAGAAGGTGGAAGTTTGTCTTTACCTAGAAAGTAGTAGTAAATATCTTGATAATTAACTAGAGCTAATACTAGTACAAGTCCTAAAACTACTCCAGCAATAAATCTAACTCTCTCACGGTTCATAATTATTTATTTGGGCTAAAAACCGTTTACTAGAAAGCCCCCATCTACTGCAATACATTGGCCTGTGATATAAGAAGAGGCTGGCATTGCCAAAAAAGCAACTACACTAGCGACTTCCACAGGATCCCCAACCCTCTTCATAGGAGTTTCAGCGAGTACAGCATTTAAGTATTCTGGGTTTTGTAAAACAGTTTCTGCTAAAGGAGTATGTATATACCAAGGTGCTACAGCATTAACACGAATATTATCGCTTGCCCATTCTACTGCTAAATTACGTGTTAATTGCAACATAGCAGCTTTACTCATTGCATAAGGAGCACCTGTGCGAATATGAGTAAGCCCTGCAACAGAAGCAATATTTATTACGCTACTACCATTACTTTTCTTTAGCATAGGATAGGCTAATTGGCAAATCCGAAATACTGGAGAGAGGTTTGTATTTAAGATTAACTCATATTCAGAAAAGCTATAATCTAGGGTTTTTTTACGAATATTTGTTCCTACATTATTAACTAAGATATCTATATTTTCCCAGTAGCCGCTAATAGTAGTAAAGATCTCGTCTTCTTGTGAAGGATCTGCTACATCAGCAGCTATACCTTGAGCTAGCCAACCTTTTTCCCGCCATTCATCTACTAATTGTTCAATATTTGCTTCATTACGAGCAACAATACAAACCTCTGCACCTAGTTGGAGGAATTCTTCTGCAATTGCTCGTCCAATTCCTTTACTAGCTCCTGTAATTAAGGCTCTTTTTCCTGTTAGTTTCCAACGATTCATAGATTTTAAATACCTATTGGGTTGATTATTATCTTACTGCTAAGATTATTATTACTATTACCAAGATTACTATGCCAGCAATAACAAACATCGTAGCTTTATTAGATTTTATTGGGATTATTGTTGTTTCTATTGAGTTAGTAGGTTTTGTTTTACTACCTTTTTCTTCTAAAGCAATTGTCTTAGTATCTTTTTCTAGTTTAGGGGTTACTGCTGACTCAGGAGCAGATAAACCACTTTCCACCCTATCAATAGCAAGTTGAAAAGCCTTGTAAAACTCCACTGCGCTTTTATAACGATCATTAGGATCACGAGCTAGTACAGTGGTAAAGATATTATCGTAGGCTTGATTAATAAAAGGGAAGGTTTTAGATGGTGGGGTAATATCTTGGCTTATTTTAGCTACCAATAGATTACGTACATCTAAGCTTTCTAGTGGAGTTTTTCCTGTTATCATTTGATAAAGAATTACCCCCGCGCCATAAATATCTGCTGGAGCACCAACAGCATGTCCCATTACTTGTTCTGGGGACATAAAATGAGGGGTGCCAAAAATCTCTCCTACTTCTGTTAAAGCTGAGCCTTTGGTTATTTCCCCATCTGGTTGTATTAATTTGACTAATCCAAAATCTGCTAGTTTTAATATGTCTTTGCCATTGCTATCTTTAGCTATCATGATATTTTCTGGTTTTAAGTCACGATGTAAAATACCACGTTTATGAGCAACCTCTAGTGCATCACAAAGTTGTCTAAGAATGTCTGCTGCTCGTTTTACTGGTAAGGGAGTGCCAGCCTTGTTTAGTTCTGCTCGTAGAGTCTCACCCTCAACAAATTCCATTGCCATAAATAGCAGGCCATTTTCTGATTCACCATATTCTATTACTTGGATAATATTACTATGAGCAAGAACCTTTCCTACCTTTGCCTCACGTTGAAAACGCTTAACAAAGCGAGAATTAGCTAGTAGCATTGGAGAAATAACCTTAAGTGCAATTAGTGAGTTATCAGAAGTCTTAGTGGCTTTAAATACGGCACCCATACCGCCTTCGCCTAATTTTTTCTCAACCAGATAACCCTTGATTTCTTTACCTATTAAATTGTCATAATAACTCTTTGTTGCTGTATTACTCATTATATTAAGTTAACTCCCAGGTTTAGCAAAGGCGACACGAAAACCTAAATCAGCGTTACGAAAACCACTATGATGCCAAGATCGAAAAGTTTTTGGCTCATTACCAGGTTTATTATCTGGATCACCTTTTCCACGAAAAACATAAAGATTAGGTGTTGATACTACTGGATCAGTTGGTTTAACTTTAGAGCCTGGGTAAAGCTTAAGCAAGTCTGCTGTCCATTCATTATACCCAAACAACTCTTCTACTCTTGTAAGTGCTTCATTTTGAGCAATATATTCCCATTCTACTTCTGACGGAAGTCTATAGGGCTTGTCTGTTTTTGTTGTTAGCCAATTACAATAAGCCTTAGCATCTTCCCAACTAACATTAATTACAGGTTTATCTTGTATATGTGTAGGAGGAGTTTTACCTCCCCAATGTACAGGAGGAAAATAGTTTTTTTCTTTAACAAATTCTCCATACTGTTTGTTGGTAATAAGAAACTTAGAAACTTCAAATGCTTCTATTTTTCTTGGGTGTTCTGGCTGACTATATTGATCTCCTGTATTAGTACCCATAGTAAACTGCGAAGCTTTAACTGATACCATTTTAGGCAAGAATTCTTCTAAATTACTATTGTTGCCTTTAATACTAGTTTCTGTTTTAATATATGTAAAATAAGCATATCCTGCTCCGCCAGCTAACAATAATACTACTAGACTAACTACTATATAGCGCATCCAGCTTGAAGACTTTGTTTCGCTAGGACTAATGCTTACAATACTATTAATAGCACTTGTCCTAGTATAATTTGGGTTAATAACAGCTTCTTTACTAGCAAAATTACCCGATTGCATATCAGTATAATTAGGGCTTGATAATGCAGTTTTTCCAGAATTCATAGGACTAGTATTTATTTGACCTTTTTGGTTTCTTGGATCTTGTTTTTCTCTTTCTTGATCTGAAAGTACAGAAGAACTATTTAAAAACATATCACCATGTTCTAGTTTTTCTAATTCGTTTCTTAGCTCTAAAGCACTTTGAGCACGATCTTCAGGAGACAAAGCTAGTCCTTTGCTTACAAGTAGGCTTAGACTAGGAGTAACACCTGGTCGCATTTCTGCCAAAGATTTATACTTACCAATCATCACAGGAGGAATTTCTCCTGTTAGCATTTCATATAAAATCAAGCAAATAGAAAAAATATCTGTGCGAGCATCTATACTTAAACTCATAAACTGCTCTGGTGCCATATATTTCATTGTACCAGGAGTATCATTGCCAGTAATATTAAGGTTTTTCCCTTCAGATATATTTGATTTAGTTAATTTAGCAATACCAAAATCTAGTACACTAGCTAGTAATTCACCAGTAGAAAGGCGTTGGATCATAATATTTTCAGGCTTTAAGTCACGATGAATAATACCTAAGATATGTGCTTGATGTATACCAGAACAAACTTGTTTAATAATTTGTACTGCATCTCTTTCAGAAAAAGTTTTCTCATTTAAGATATCCCTTAATGACTTACCATCAACAAATTCCATAACAATATAAGGGAAATGTCCTGAGATAACACCAAAGTCTATTATGCTAACTACATTAGGGTGATTAATTTTTGCTAATGCTTCGGCTTCACGCTTAAACCGAATTAAACGAGTAGAATCTATTTCTTGAAGTTGTTTAGAGTCTACCTCTGCAATATCTGCAATAGAAAAACTCATCAGCTTTAAGGCAAAAGTTTTACCCAAATTTACATGATTAACACGAAAAACCTTCCCCATTCCTCCTTCCCCAAGGAGGGCAGTTATTTGGTATTTGCCGTCGATAATAGTTCCGGGTGCTACTTCGGCGGTAGGGAAATGGTTCATAGGCTTAAGACAAATTGCTAGGAAAATTTTAAAATATAATTAATGTTTAAGGCTTTATTTTTACGGTGCTAATATTATATGGATAAACTTTTTTACTGTCAAATTATTGCTTTAACTAGTTTTTTACTAATCCTAGCACTAAAACATAAAGCTTGTTACTAATCTCTCAAACCCCAGTCGTAAAAATTTTTGAAAAAATTTTTGGAGGATTAGTAACAAGCTCTACAATCTTATTTAGGAGAATATTACAAAAGGATTTTGTTTCCCTTAAACATTAAAACATTATTTTTCTATCCTAATACTTAAAGAAGCTTAAGGAAGCTTAGCGTCTTGGCTTTGAGTAAGTACTATCGAGCCATTTACAGTTTCTAGGCTTAATTTTGGCCCACCTCTTCCAATTTTACCTTTTAAGTGTTTATTACCCGATAGCTTACCACTAAAAGTAATAGGAAAGTCCGTGGTAATTTTACCATTTAAGGTTTGAGCGTCTAACTCAGCATCTACGCCATTGGGTAAATACAAATTAATACTACCGTTTACAGTCTCAAAGCTTGCTTTTTCACTGCTAGAAATGTTTAGTAAAGATGCTTTAATACTGCCATTTACAGTTTCGGCTGATATGGTATTACCACCAGTAATATTGATCGATCCATTTACTGTATTTGTCTCTATAGTGCCTTCTACACCTGTGATTTCAATGCTACCATTTACAGTTTCAATATTATTAAGATTAACTGTTCTTGGTACAGTTAACTCATACTTAACAGCAACATTAAGATTTCTACTTTCTTTTGGGTAAATAGTATCAATAATTAAGCGGTCTGATTGAGAGTTAATATCTATTTTTACTAGGTTTAATTTTTCTTGAGAAGGGCCTGTTTTTATGGCAATTACTTCTACTTTTGGTTGATCCCAAGTTTTAATCGTTACCGAACCATTGACATTTTCTAAGGAGATTACTCCATGAGTATTAAGATTAAAGGTTTTTTGAAGGTTTTCTTGTTCCTTAGCAGCAGGGACTTGACCGGCCAAGGAAATACCTAATACAAGCGTAGAGAGAGCAAAAAGAGATTTTTTTATCATAAAATACCTCAATAATAATTTATTTGTGTTTTTGGGATTTACAAAACTTCTTAAAAAATTATGGCTGCGGAGTTGCAGCCATGTACGCGAAAAAAACTTTATAGTTCCTAAAAATTTCCTATTTTTGCCAGACTACTTTTCTTCTTCTATAGTGTCTGTTTTTATCTCTACATCTGTTTGATAGCGGCGATAGTTGCTATATTGTGTAATTTGATTTTGGTTAAACTTAACAAATAAGAGTGCTCTTCCACCAAAATTTACTTCTGCAAAAGAAGGTAGCCAAACTTCATCACGAATTTTTTCTTGTTCAAAAACAAAAGCTGATGAAGGAGAAAGTGAAGCTAATAAACCACCTCCAAACTTTACTGAATCAGAAAGACGTGCTTCTAGCCTAACAATTTGTTTTGCTTTTTCGTCTATAAAAAATGTCCCTACTAGTTTACTAACAATATTTTCAGCGAGGTTTTTAGGTTTATAGTCTTTACGTGGTTCAAAATCAAAAACTAATACTTCCTGATCACGAAACTTGTCTCGGCGAGCATCTTTAATCGTTACTAATTTCAAAAAGGTTAAAATACCAATATTATCGTCTTCGTCTTTTTTCTTCTTTTGCTCCTGTTTTTTCTGTTCTTTCTTTGTTTCTTCAATTTCTTTTTTCACCCTTTTATCTTCTTTTTCTTGCTCTGATTGAGAAAGCGGAACTCCATTAACACTTATTAATCGCTCAACAAAAGTTCCTACAATAGGAGTAACTTCATAAGTTTTAGTTGTTGTTTTTTTAACCTGCCCTTTGTCATCTAGCTCACGTTCTGTTTCGGCAGACTTAAAAGTATAGAGTTCTCGTAACTCTTTTATTTTCTCCTGATTAGCCATAGCTTCTTTCATTACTGCTTCAACATCAGGAATTGGAGCACTACCATCAAGACTAGGATAGCGAAAAACCTTTTCATCTATTTTAATGTTATGTTCTATTTTCTCTACTATGATTTCTAATTCTGTATTAGGACGTTTAACTTTGATTAAAAAAGGCTCCATCACCTTATTAACAGGGCGATAGTCTTGATAAAATGTTTCTTCAATGCCTTCATTTAGCTCTCGTTCTTGCTTAAGTAGCAATCCTGTTTTAACATCAAACATTAGTTTGATATAAGCACCATTTAACTTAAATTCAATTGCATCTACTTGATTATTGTCTAAAAGTATTTTACCTAAGGACTGTATAGCAATACGAAACCTTGATAAATCACGTAAGTGAGAATTAGATAATAATGCTTCTAG
>JAHFUF010000036.1 GCA_023265235.1 Blastocatellia bacterium | reverse complement strand
AGAATGCGCTTCTACTTCTGTAGCATTAACATTTAGTGCAGATAATGCATAACGTTGCGCTTTTTCTAAATCTCCACGACGTAAATATTTAAGAGCTATGTTTACTAAAGGATAAGTCCAGTCTGGAGACAGGCTAGAGGCTCTAAGATAAGCCTTTAGAGAGTCTTCTTCCTTGCGTTGATCTGATAGAGCACGGCCTAGTGCGTTATAAAAATAAGAGGCTTCATCGTTTTTCTTAATACCTTGACGGAAAAACTCTTCGGCTTTGCTAGGCTGTTTATCAGACAGAGAAACCATTCCCTGATAAAACAAATCCATTAAAACAAAGTCTTTATTTTTAGGTTGTAACTCTTTTAAGCGTTTAGAATATTCCTGTGCTTTAGCCCAATCATCCCTTGTAAAAGCATAGTTTGTGCCCTGAACATAATTGGCCAAAGGAGCTTTAGCTGTTTCTCCCATTGCAAAAGTCAAAGAATTTTGAATACTTTTTACTGATGGATCAGCAGGATAGGTTTTAATAAATATCTGATAAACATCCCAAGCACTCTGTCCAGGAGGCTCTATTAGTTGATTAAGAGAAATTGCTAGCTCAATTTGAGTTGCTAATGGGTTTGTAGGGCGTTCAGTAGTAGTAGCAGATTTTTTGTCAACAGGGTCTTGAAGAAGTTTTTCCTTTTGTGGTTTTTCTTCTCTATTGTTTTCTTCTTTTTTTGCTTTTTCTTCTTTCTTTTTTTCTTCTTTAGCTTGTTTTTTCTGTTCTTTGCGATCCTTTTCTGTTACTGCCTTTTCATCTTGAATTGCCAAGGTAGGCAGATGAAGGACTAATATTAAACAAATCACTAATTGACAAAGTAAAGCTGAACGCATGATTATTTCCTCAGACATTTTATGGGTTAATTTATAGGTTAATTGAAATATATTATAACAAAACCACTTAACCTAATGCTAAAGCATTGAGCTATTTTCTAAATTTTCTGAATAAACTGCAATAGAAGTTTCTGTTTCCCAAAGCTTTACCGATACTACAGGCAGGTTTTGCAAACGAGCATAATCAAAAATTAGCTTGGCTATATTTTCAGCAGTAGGGTTTTCTGCCATTATGTAAAATTCCTCGTTATAGTCGCGTAGAACTGCGACTAGAGGATCATCTATACGTAACAACAATTTGTGATCTAATTCAGACATAATCCAGTCTTGAACAATGTTTTTAATATCAACAAAATCTATTACCATTCCACGAGAATCTAGTTCTGTAGCGGCTAAAGTGATTGCTACACGACCATTATGACCATGTAAGTGTTTACATTTTTTTTCATAGTCTCTTAATCGATGACCATATGAGAAGTTAATTTCTTTGGTTACTAAAAACATTCAAACGACTCCAAACAAAATTCAAATGATAGGATTATTAAAATTTATTTTTAAATTTATTCAAACATTAACAATATAATAATTCCCTTAAAAGAAGAAAGTGATTAAAGCTAATTAGGCTTTAACATAAGAGTTGCTCAAAGTTATTAGTGGTGCTATAAGTTAATTTGCTAGCTAATAAATATTAGATTAAGAAAATATTTTTGGTAACTTGATGAAAAATATAAAATACCTTAGAAATTATGAACAAAGATATTTCAGAAAAAAAAACTGAAGCCCCTTTAGAATCAGAACTTGCTAGTTCAGATAATCCAATCAATGAAATAATTAATGTTAATCGAGCAAAAGAACTTTATAACCAAGGGGAAAGCTTGACTAGAAAAGGTAATTACCAACAAGCTATCCACTTATTAAAAGAAGCTATTAGTTTAGATAAAAATAATGCTGATTATTACTCTCAGCTAGGAGTCGCGCTATCTTATGCAAATACTTTTGAAGAAGCTGAAGCGGCTGAAGCAGCTTTTCTAAAGGCTATAGAACTAAAACCAACAGTAGCAATCTATCACACAGAATTAGGGCTTTTCTACAAAGAAATTGGACGTATAGACAAATCACAAAAAGCTTTAGAACAAGCTGTAGCTTTAGATGCAACAAATGCTCGTGCTAAACGTGCCCTAGCAACAGTACGCGAGCTAATATGTACATTTGAGCCTGCTAAGGAAAAATTTACTTCAACAAAAACAAGTGATACAGCTAGACTTAACAAATTAAAAGCTTCAATCAAAGAAAAATCAGCTAGGAAAGAGGTTAACGTTGTTTTATCGCATCAACTTAATACAAAAATACTAGTAGCTTGCTTTGGCCTACTCTTAGCCCTACTAGCAAGTATTACAGGTGTAATATATCTTTATAACTATTGGCTGGTAACTAGTAGCCATAAACTTTCTGAGACAGACCTAACGCAACCAAATTATGTTGCGATTAAAATTGTACAAACTTTTCCTTCCTCCACTAAAGGGTTTTCTATAAAAGAAAAGGTGGATCAATACTTAAAAGAACAGAATATTTCTGTTCATAATTGGGTTTCTGTCAAAGAAAATAAACCTGGACACTACATTGTATTAATCACATTTACTAAAAATGGAGTTGACCAAAATGCTTTTTGGACTGTTGAATTAGATAAGAAGGTTTGTAAAGCAGAAAATATGTTAGCAAAACAATTTTCTGCAAATTAACTCAAAATAATTTAGGAAAAAATAATGAAAACTAAATTTGTTACTGCCGAATATAAAGATATAGAAATGCTATTAGGGTTCATTAAAGACTTCTATAAGCACGAGCATATAGAATTTGATGAAAAGGCTGTTTGTGAAGCATTAAAAAAACTCCTAGATAATAGCTCTTTTGGAAACATATGGTTAATGCATTATGAAGAACAATTAGTTGGATATTGTGTTCTCACCCTTGGTTATAGCTTGGAATTTAGAGGTCGGGATGCATTTATAGATGAAATATATGTTAAAGATGATTTTAGAGGAAAAGGTATTGGCACAGAAGCAATAAAATTTATGGAGCAAGCTTGTAAAAACCTATCAGTAAAAGCTCTACACCTTGAAGTAGAAAAATCCAACAATAGCGCACATGCTTTGTATAAAAAAGTGGGGTTTGAAGAACACAACCGCTACTTGATGACTAAGAAGATTGTGTGACAGTATTTTTATCAGCTATGACAGTTTAGAAATTCAGTTTTTAATAACAACGTTGTTATTAAATTGAAGGCTTTGAACTAATAACAACGTTGTTATTAAATCAAGTAAGTACAATTTAGCGTAATGTTTTGAAAATAAAGCTAGTTATAGGTATTATTTCTTTTTGAATGTTTGATATAGCGATTTTTCGATTTATTTTTGGTAAAAAGTTTTAAAAACCTGCTAAATCTACTAGCCAGAGAAAAAATCTCAATGTACAATGTCGCCTTCAATCAATCAAATGGCTCGGTGATGGAATTAGGCAGACATAGCGGACTTAAAATCCGCTGCTGGGTGACTGGCGTGCCGGTTCGAGTCCGGCCCGAGCCACCTCTTTATTATTTATAATTAAAAGCTACGTACAAAAAAAGCTACTTAGAAAAGTGGCTTTTTTAGTTTTAGCTTAAAGTTTTATCAAGAAAAATTTTCTAGAGCTTAACCCTTTTTTGCTATATACTGCCCAATTCTACAGTAATTAAATTACACATCCAAAAAAACTTAAAATAGTTATTTCAAAAACTTTAAGGAGTAAGCTATGTCAAGCGAACAAGACCCTAAACAAGTGTCTGGCACTTATGCTGCTAATTTAGTCCAAGATGGAATGGCTGTAGGCTTAGGAACAGGATCTACTGCTAGGTTTGCAATCCTGCGCTTAGGTGAAAGAGTCAAAGAGGGGTTAAACATTGTAGCAATCCCAACATCTGAAGCCTCTGCAAAACTAGCAACTGAGCTAGGAATTAAACTTGTTGGTTTTAATGATGTGACTCATTTAGACATCACAATTGATGGGGCTGATGAGATTGATGGTAATTTTTATATGCTTAAAGGCGGTGGTGGTGCGCTCCTACGAGAAAAAGTGGTAGCCTCGCTTACTAAACGCCAGGTTTGTATTGTTGACCCAAATAAATCTGTAGAAAAGTTAGGTAAATTTCCTTTGCCTGTAGAAGTAGTAAAGTTTGGTTGGGAAGTAGTAGCCCGTTGTATTGAAGCTATGGGCGGCAAATACACAGTGCGACAGCGTGATGGCCAAAGCTATGTTACTGACAATGGTAATTACATTCTAGATTGTGATTTCTATCCAATTGAAAATCCTCCTGAGCTAGAAAAAGCCCTTAAAATGCTTCCTGGAGTAGTAGAAGTAGGACTATTTATTAACCTAGCCCACACCTTGATTATGGGTCACCCAAGTGGTGAATGTACTGTACGGGAGCGAGAATGGTAAGCACATTAAAAAACTTAGCTGCTTTGATTATTGATATGGACGGGGTGCTTTGGCAAGATAACGAGCCATTACCGGGGTTAATAGAGTTTTTTGAGCTACTTAGGAAACGTAATATTCGATTTGTCCTAGCAACTAATAATGCCAGTCGTACTCCAGAACAATTTCAAGACAAGCTGTTAGGAATGGGTGTAAGTGTAACTAGGGAAGAAGTTTTAACTTCTTCTCAAGCTACTGCGCTTTATCTAAAAGACATTGCCAAACCTGGTGCATCAGTTTTTGTTATTGGGGAAGAAGGCTTAAAACAACCCTTAAGAGAAATGGGCTTTGAAATCACCACAGGAAGTTCAGATTATGTAGTTTGTGGAATGGATCGTGGGTTAAGCTGGGAAAAACTCGCTCAAGCAACTCTTAATATTCGTGCAGGAGCAAAATTTTTAGGCACTAACCCAGATACGACATACCCTACTGAACGAGGCATTGTTCATGGTAATGGCGCAGTTCTAGCAGCATTAAAAACCGCTAGTGATGTAGAGCCGATTATTATTGGTAAACCTGAGCCAATTATGTATCAACAAGCAATGCTAAGACTAGGCACAAACAAAGAAAACACTATCGCTCTAGGCGACCGTTTAGAAACAGACATTTTAGGAGCTAAACGTGCTGGAATTGCAAGCATAATCGTTTTAACAGGTATTAGCACTTGTGCAGACTTAGAAAAGGTTGATTATCAACCAGAATGGGTTTTAGAAGGGTTACCTGAAGTTATCAAAGCATTACAAAGTTAAATTTAGGCTATTAGAAGCTACTGGTAAAAATCTATAAAATATGGTTGAAAATATTATACAGACTTTAGTAATATTCTAGCTACATATACTAAGAAAACAGAGGCAAAAAATGTCACAAGCACTTTTGAATATTGACATCGAACACCTTATTACTGAGGATGATGAGCCAGTGGATAATATTTTGACTGAAAAACAGGAAAGACTTTTAACAGAACCCCTTTATAGCTGTTGGAAACTACCTAATGATAGACCCTTTGTAGTTACAGCTAATGTAGGGTTGTTTAACAGTATTAATTTACCCGCAATAGTTCCTGATGTGCTCCTTAGCCTAGATGTACAAATCAATACTGAATGGCACAAAAAACAACACCGCTCCTACTTTGTTTGGGAATTTGGCAAAGTCCCTGATGTAGTGATTGAAATAGTCTCTAACAAAGTTGGTGAGGAAAATACCAGAAAAATGACTCGCTACGCACATATGGGTATTCCTTACTATGTTATTTTTGACCCATATAAACAATTATCTGAAGAGCTTTTGATTATTTACACTTTGCAATTTAGAAGTTATGTTCGTCTTAACCAAACACAACTTCCACACATAGGTTTAGGTCTTACTCTTTGGCAAGGCGAGTTTGAACACAGTCATTATGAATATTGGCTACGTTGGACTGATGAAAAAGGCCAAATCATTCCTACAGGTATTGAGTTTGCCGAAATGGAAAAACAGCGTGCTGAGGCTGAAAAACAACATGCTGAGACTGAAAGGCAACGAAGCGAGCGTTTAGCAGCCAAATTAAGAGAGCTAGGGCTAGATCCTGATTTGTTATAGTAATAAACATTATCGGAAATAAACAAAATGGGTAAAAATGTAAAATAAAATATCCATATAGGAGCGAACCGTTCGCCCTTCTTCGATAAGCAAAAGAGGGCGAACAGTTCGCCCTTACATTTTGTTATTATCAACAATGTCTATTAGGTATTTTAGGCTGTTTTTAGTTTTTCGTTTCAGAAATTTCTTTCCAATATTTGGCGCGTTCTGCACTGGTTTGACCTTTCATTTTCTCTAAGGTCGCTTTAGCATTACTAGCCATTTGCGCTAGAGCTTTATTACTAGAAGAAGCTACTTGATTTAATGATTGCAATCTAGTATCTGAAGGAGGGGCATATTCTGTACTTTCTAGAGGTTTTCCAGCACGAATTGCCATTAAATAGCGAAAAGTATAACCAGTAAAAAGACTTTCTACCGCTTTAGCTCGTAATCCTGCGGGAACTGTTTCGCTAGCAGCAATGCTAGTAAGGAGTGGAACGCCATCATCTAAAAAACCTAATCCATCTAAAATATTAAATGCTTGTCTATCAGGATCAACCGCTCCTAATTGATAAACCTGTGTTAACTGCTCATTAGCTTCTTTTTCTACTTTGTCAGCAGCAGCTTGTTTTTCTTTATTACCTGTACGCTCATAAAATTGCTTTAAGGACAAAGAACCCGATAAAACTACTGCCATGCCATTAAGATAATGGAAATAATTAGCGTCTTGTGCAAAATGTTGTCCCATAGCAATCATTGTTTGTAAGGCTGTTTCGGCGGCTACTTTATCACCAGCAGCTTCCTTCAATAGCCCTTTGCAAAGAAAAGCGTTTCCATAGCCTCTAATTAGGTCTGGCGAAATGGGTTTAATTGAACGAAGGTTTTCAGGAATGGTAATAGTCTCGCCAATTAACCGCATAGTCTTGCGCTTAGCCCCTTTTTCTAGCTCAGCTAGCTCTGGAAGTTCAGCAAGTTTCTGTGCTTCTGCTTTAACTAGTTCTACTAGCTGAGGAGTTATCTTAGCATTTTCTTCTGCCTTAAACTCTGAGTCAAAAGCCTCTGCAACAGCCCTCATTTGCCCTATTAAAGCTTGTTCTTCTGGTGTGCGGGTATTTAAGTGATTCTTAAAGACTTGCCAATAAATTTCTCCTGCATTGCCTTCTTCTTGAGGAAAAATAATACTACTTGCATCAACATTTTTAAGATTTGTTGCAAGGTTTAATGTAGCAGCTTTTTGCTTAGCAATTTCTACTTGCTTTTTTGCTGTAGCAGCAAAGATTTCTTCTGTTAACAAATTAACATTAGCTTTTTGACAAGCCATCATGCTTACCAGCAAAAATACTACTATAATTTTGCTTATTTTATTCATTGATTTCTCCAAATTAATGATTTATGACAAAAGTCGTTCTATCAGGTTATTTATGAGTTCGACAAAAAGAGATAATATCACCCTTATTAAGCGACATACCATCTTTTAGTATAATGGCTGTGCCAATTTCTTTACCCAATCACAAATAATTATTTTTTATGGCTAACAATATGGTGATTTCATGTAAAAACCCCAGTCTAGAGTTGACTGAGGTTTTATGTTTTTCCAATTCCCAGACCTAAAGACTAGGTTATTATCAGACGTCGTTAACGCGACTAAGAATTTAATTAATCTATCTATTAACCTTACAGAGTTACAACAACTGGTGGTGATGAAACCCCATTTGAATCAGTTACTATAATCGTATTAGCACCAGGAACTAGCCCTAGTTTCTTAGCTTTACCTTTAAGAGTAATTAAAACGTCTGAAGCAGTTTGAATCTTAGCTGATTGATCAACATTATTAATCCTCACTTTTGGACTTGTACCAAACCGGGTACCAACAATGGTTAATAGTTTCTTCCCATCAAAAACTGCTGTAGTTATTAGTGGCCCTGGTGGGATAACAGTTAGACTAAAACTCTTGGCATCAAACAACGGAGGATTACCGTTATCAGTCGCACGCAAGGCGATAGTATAGCTACCTCTACTACCAACAGGAGGAGAAATAAGAAGACGACCTCTACCACCACCTAGGTCTTGTAGAGTAACAAAACTTGGTGTTGGAGGACGGTCTACAGAAAATGTAATGGCACTATCAGGATCTATTGCTGAGAAATCTACCATTACTGTAGATGTTTCAGGAACAGTTTGATTAGCAACTGCGGCTAGTACTGGAGGTTGGTTGTTACCTTGAGCATTAAGATTAAAGTTTGATACTACAAAAATTGCTCCTGCATTAGTACGACCTTGTGGGCCGGGTGAGGCCGGTGCAGCAATAATTAAATCTGGTTTAGTATCATTATTAATATCACCAACAGCAAATCTATTAGCAATTTGATCACCAGCACGCGAGCCAAGAATGGTTACATCTGCTGGTTTAGTTTGTATATCTCTTTGTTCAAAACGATTACCACCTTTAAGGAAAATCAAAGCTTGACCATTACGAGGACGACCAGCAGGATTAGTAGAGTTTGGCGCGCCAATAATTAAATCTCTCACTCCGTCTCGATTAATATCAGCAAGTAAGAGTGGAGAAACACTTAGGGCAGGAGTTGTTGTCCCTGGATTAATAGAGAGTGCGCTACCTAATTGGTCGCCTGGATTAGCACCAGCAAAAGAAGCATCTGCTGTAGTTGAGGCTAAATCTCTAGTACCAACAATTGTTGCACCACCATAAAAAACATAAGTTTGACCAGAACTAGCACGACCATTTGCAGCTTGGCCTGGAGCACTAACAATTAAATCATCTACTTGGTCGCCATCAATATCACCTACCACTAACCCTTCACCAAAACGAGAAGCATTAGACGGGCCCATAGTAATAAAGTTTGTTGTCACTGTACCTGTAGGTTTTTGCAGTATAATTGGGCCATTAATAACAAGTACTCCCCCAGTAACAGAACTACCATTAGTTAAACCAGGGGCAGAAAATATTAAATCTTGTCTACCATCACCATTAAGATCACCAGCAGAAACATTAGTGCCTAAACGTGCATTAGGAACATTAACAGTAACAGAAAATACTAGGTCTTGACTGCCGCCTAAATCTACTACTTGTGAGCTACCAACAGTAATATTAATACCTCTTAATGCTAGTACAACACCAGCACTTTGTTGACCACCCAAAGGAGCACCAATAATTAAATCTTGATTACCATCGCCATTGAGGTCTGCTCCAGCTAGACTGCTACCAATTTGTGCACCAGAAGTTGGCCCAATGGCTAAGAGGCCAGGTCTAGTAATAGCTAAGTCTATGACAGCAGAGCTAAACCCATTGCCACCAAATAGGGCATAAAGTTCTCCTGCATTATCTCTAGAATCGTTTAACCCATCACCGCCTGGGGCAGACATTACAAGATCGCGTATACCATCAGAATTAACATCAAACAAACCAACATTAGTACCTAGTAGGTCAAACGCGCTAGCACCAAATATTTGAACATCTCCTCGCATTGAGGTTAAATCAAAGGTACCGCGAAAATTCGCTCCACCAAAAAACACTTTAACTTCTCCTGAACGTGACCTATCTCCAGGCCCATTATTACTAGGCACACCAATAATTAAATCATCTATCCTATCGCCGTTTATATCACCTACTGCTATAGATGAACCTGCCATAGAATTAGTATTACCAAACAAAGTAATATCGGCAGCAGCATTATTAGCAAGATCTACTGTAACATTAGTATTGCCGGTTTGAGCACCAACAAAATCTATAGGAAACAAGCTTACTATCAGTGCAAACAACATTACTAAAGCAACAATAGCTCTACTGTATTTTTTTTGTTGAATTTGGCCTGTCACAATTTTCTCCTTTCTTTTAGCTAAGGCAGTTACATAGGACTACCTCTACTTTGAATTTGCTTACCGTTTTTTTCCATCTATTAACCATTGTTGATACCAATCATCAAAATGCAGGGCTAATTGACGACTTAACTGTGTTTCTACGGTAGTACGTAAGTGTTCAGCAAATTTTTCTGATGGCATTCTCCGGTATTTATTTGCGTGTATTCCTGATTGTAACTCAGATTGGGCATTACTAAGCAATCTCTTTTGCTCTACTAAAGAAAGCGTTTCATAAGCTCGACGACCTGTATCTATAACATATTGTTGATATTCAAGTTCTGCTCTTGCCATTAACAAATCGCTAGCACCAGAGCCTTCTATTTTTTGAGTAAATATAGGTGCTTTTTTAGCAGTAGTTTTGGGTGTAGAGGTTCTTACAGCTTGAGGGCTACGCGAAGGAGGAAGATGTTCAGCAGGAAGACATTTTCTAATTAAACTTACTAAAAGCCCCCCAGGGTTATCAAACCTTTTTCCTCTAGCACATTCTGCGTCAAAGTAGTTTATTGCTTCTATTATTTCTTTTTCACAACCAATAGTTCGTGAAATTATATCTTTTGCTACACCAATTTCTACACCACGTAGGGAAAGCTCTTTAACTAGTGCAGAGGTTTCATCTTTTTCTATTGGCTCAGTTGTTTTACTTTCTGTACTCTTTGTAGTAGTTTGTCCAGGGCTTTTTTGTCTAGGATGTTGCTGAGGAGTTTTTGTAGCAGCAGAAATGTCTGTCAACATCTCGCTATAGGGAATTGAAAAAGTAACTCGGCTAGCAAATCCTTCTGAGCGAGTTAACCAAAGGAGATCACCTTCTAGTCGCCAACGAAGCAAAAACCCTTTGTCTACTAGTTTTTGTAATGGCCCTTCTAATTTTTGCATTAACTGTGAGGTATAACGATAACGCCTAGCAACTCCTAAATGCTCATAACATAGACCATGAATATTTAAGGAAAATTGTACTTGTCCTTGATCAAACTGATTGTCTAAATAACGAAACAACCTTTTTTCTAGTGGGGTTTCTAGTTCTTCAAAATAAAAGCTAGCATCAAGGTATTTTGTTAACTTTTGGCTAATAGAAGCAGCTATACGGTCTGACCAAAGCACATAGGAGAGTTTTTCCCTACCAGCAGTCTCATCAAAGAGTTTATATTCTTGAATTATACTAAAACCCATATTAATAAACTTTTTACGTTCTTGATCACCAAAAGCATTAGTAGCTTCAATATGAATACCTGCTAGCTTGCGAAAACTAGATTCTATTCGACTATAATAAAAAGTGTTAAGCGGCCAACCTAGCTTTTTACATAATTGATAACGAGTAAAAAAGATTTTCTTTGCACCACCTTGTTCCCTAGTTAGCTCAAACAAAGCCATTAACACATCATCATCGGCTGGGCCAGGAAAACCTTCTTCTGCGTGGGGAAAAACCTTCCATTGTCGTTCAACTTGCCGGCCACCAACTAAAATTACATCATGAAACTGAAGTGGTTCATGACTACGTTGTGCTTTTTTATCCAGTACTGAAACAGGAAAGGTAGCTAGGTTAAACTCATCTAAAGAAACACGCACAAGCTCGACTTGTTCGCTACTATGCATCTTTGGGTTAGCTCTTGCATATTTAAGGCGTGGTTCTTGGTTTGGCTGCTTATCCATAAATTCTCCTTCAACATACATTTAACTCATCTATTAATATCTAAACATATAAATATATATATTGATCATTTATATTTACATCTATATAAACATATATATATAGCAAACTCGACTATTCAAGTATCTAGTTGTAAACATTAGTGTTAGCTTTTTTTGTTATTTCAACTGTTATTACTTTTATTCCAACTGTTATTACTTTTATTTCAACTGTTAATAACTTTTTATTTCAACTGTTAATAATAGTTACTTCCAAGTGTTAATAGTTTTGCTCTCAACTGTTAATATCTCTTATCCCAACTGTTAATATCTGTAACTACAAGTGTTAATAACATTTCTTCCAACTGTTAATATAGTGTTATTTCATCTGTTAACAGTTTTGATCCCAACTATTAATACGATCAATTTTGAGATCAACTTAGATCAAACTAGATCAAACTAAGATCAGGCAAGATCGAGCCAAGATCAAGTGCCACTATTAACAGTTGAGATAAGAGGCTTATTTCGTTTATATGTCATATTGTGATAGTCCTAATGACAAAATTTGTGATTTATGAGATAGTAACCTGTCAAAAACTATCCTAATTTTTCCATAATGGCACTATAAACAACGCTTAATGAGCCTAGGAGAGTTATTATCATAAATTACAGAAAATCCAAGGGTTTTATTTCAACTGTTAATGTTTTTATTTCAACTGTTAATAAACTTATTCCAAGTGTTAATAAACTTTATGGATTAAACCAAAGCGTTGATCTTAACCAAGGAGTTAATTTTGGCAACAACACGCATATTAGCAATATTTAATCAGGCAGGCGGAGTCGGTAAGTCATCGTTAACACGAGACTTAGGCTATGAACTGGCTCAAAGCAAACAAAAAGTGTTATTAGTAGATGCAGATCCACAAGCATCTTTAACAGAATTTCTAGGACTAAACACAGATCAAATAGAACATAGCCTCTTTGATGCAGTGATCCATCGTGAAGCCCTACCAATACACAGGTTACATGGTATGGATTTAGTTCCTGCTACAATAGATTTGGCTACAGCAGATTTTTTACTTAATGCTGAAATTGGTCGAGAACTGCGTTTGAGAGAAACCTTAAGACCTGTAAAAGAAAACTATGACTTTATAATTATTGATGCTCCACCTTCACTAGGAAACATTTCTATTAATGTCCTAGTCGCAGCAGATGAAATTCTTATCCCAGTTCAATGTGAAATTAAAGCATTAAGAGGAACTAAACATTTATTTGATACTATCGAAAAGGTTCGGCTACTTAATCCTAATCTGAAAATCGCTGGTATTGTTCCTACTTTGCTAGATACAAGAACTCGTTTGAATACAGAGACTTATGAAGTTATACAAAATCGCTTTGGTAGCCGCTTACAAGTTTTTTCCCCTATCAGACGAGGTGTTGCATTTGCCGAAGCAGCAGCACGCGCCCTACCTGTACAACTACATGCCCCTCGTTTTGAAGGCATTAGCGATATCAAAAAACTTGCAGAAGGGTTGTTAAATGGCTAAAAAACGACTTGGGATAGACGCTCTATTTGCTAGTACTGCCGTTCCTGATGCTGATGCTATAGCAGTGCGTAGACTTTTACTGGAAACAATTGTTCCTAATCCTAATCAACCACGCCGCCGATTAGATGTTACAGCCTTAAATGCCCTAGTCGAATCTATTCGACAAAGCGGAGTACTACAACCAATTATTGTACGAGAAATAAGATCTAATGATTTTTCTAGTAATTTTAGTAGCCTAACAAATAATCAAACTACTCCACGATATGAAATCGTAGCAGGTGAACGTCGTTGGCAAGCAGCTAAACTAGCGGGACTGTTAGATATACCTACTATTATTCGCTCGCTTTCTGATCAAGATGCATTACAAATCGCCCTAGTAGAAAACCTTCAACGTGAAGATCTCAACCCTATAGAAGAAACCGAAGGCTATTTAGCACTACTAAAACTTAAATTAAATAGTGATGAAGATTTTGCTAGTTTTTCTCGTGCAAATGACACAGATCCTTATGCAGATGTGTTAAGGCTATTATTTGCAATGAATAATAACCGTACAGCCCAAAAAGTCACCTCAGAAAACAAAACTCCTCGTAGCCGAGTTAATAACAACGTTGTTATTAAATTGTCTTTATTAGTAGAAGCGGTTTTTTCTGCTATAGGAAAAACCAATTGGTTATCATTTATTCAACATCGTTTACCTTTGCGCCGTTTACCAAACGATGTTTTAGATGCTCTACGTGCAGGACAACTAGAATATACTAAAGCTCGTGTAATTAGTCGTTTAACTAGTGAAACTTTAGGTTGTTCAGAAGAAAAGGCTTTTGAAATAAGAAAATTTGTTTTAGAAAAAACTATTGCTGAGTCTCTATCACTAGGAGCAATTCGACGGCTCATTCAAGAACAACAAATATTAGAAGATAACCCCCCTAGTGCTGATAAAAAAACTTCTTCACCCGAGTTACAAACTCTAGCAAGTCAAACTGTTAAACAACTAAAAAAACTGCGGTTAGAAACTCTCTCACAAGAACAGCAAAACCAACTCCAAGAAAAGTTAAGTGAATTATCTCAACTAGTCGAGTCTGTAGCTGTGGCTAAATAAAATTTGATCAAATAAGAATTATTGGCAAGATATTGGTTGGGTAGTTGATAAAATCAGAGAATAAAAGAATAAAAGGTTAGATCAGATTGGTTGATCACATTGATCTAACGATCTGATCTTTGATCTAGAGGTAAAGTGATCACATTGATCTCAAAAAAATGATCACTTTTTGACAATACTTGGCTACTCAAGCTGGTTATTAGATCAACTCTTCGATCTTTGATCAATTTTTTGATCTTTGATCGTTAATTTTGTTTCACAAGGAACGAGAAAAAGCGATAGCAAAACTTTTTACCATTAATAATTATTTTGGCACTAGAACTTTTATACAAGCAAATTGAGGGTGAGAGCCTCGAAAATCTCGTACATAGCGACCATCACACAACGTTACCCAAGTTCCTACAGTGCTAGGGGTTTGTTCTGCAATCAAATAACGGCTAAAGTTTTTCATTGCTCTACCTTCTTTAGTGTTTAAGGCTTGCTCTAGAATTGGACTATTGCGATCAACAAAAATTCGTTTTGGAGTAGTAACTGTATTATTAACTAGGTCTACTATTCCATAGTAAAAATAGTTTTGGCTTTCGGCTAAAAACTCCCAACGAAAAGGATTTGCCGCAGTAGGAGAAACAGAAAACTTTGTCACCTTTTCTTCCACTCCTATTTGTAAATATTTAGCTGTTTTTTCTAGTGCTTGACTTTGAAGATAAAAAAGCCCTGTTAAATAAATACAGAATAAAAGTAATGCTCCTCGAACCAGCCAAACCTTATTAGTCAAAATTTGGTCTTTTACCCTTAAATGTAAAACGGCGACTAATCCAACAGCAACACCCCAAATAGCTAAGGCTAGACTAGCTACACGACCAGAAAAAAACATTACTTGCCAAGCAATAAATGCAACAACAGCCCAAATAGCAGTCAAACTTCGTGAACGTGTACCAGAAAGAAACAGTGCACCACCAAGTATTAACCAGATCCAAGGATCAGCAATAAAGACTAAATCACCGTAAAACCATTTCTGACTCCAAGGTTGTAATGGTCTAA
>JAHFUF010000508.1 GCA_023265235.1 Blastocatellia bacterium | reverse complement strand
TATTTTGTTGAAGAAGTGCGCCAATACCTGGAAGAAAACTATAGTACTAGAGTTGCGCAGACCTCAGGAATGCAAGTCTACACTACGCTTAATGCAGAGGCACAACAACATGCTATGCAAGCTGTACGTAGGGGATTACATGATTATAGTCATCGTCATCCTAATAATGAACCAGTTAAATTTTATAATGTAATCGATAATGAAATTGTTAAAGACTTAAATAATTATAAACATGCTGATTGGGATCAAGAAATTAAAGAAAAAATGTATTTGCAAGGTCTAGTAATGAATGTTGATGAAAAGACTGCCCAAATAAAGTTTGGTGAATATCAAGCCATTTTGACAAGCAAAGATGTTACCGCGCTAAAACAACCCTTAAATAAAATATTAAAAAAGGGTGATTTAGCCATTTGTTATATCAAAAAAGTTATTCCAGAGAAAAAAGAGCTTACTATTAGCTTAGAAAAACTTCCTCAAGTTGCAGGGGCATTTGTTTGTATTGAAGCTGCTACAGGCGAAATTAAAGCTATGGTTGGAGGCTATGATTTTAACCTTTCCAAATTCAATAATGCTACTCAAGGTAATCGACAAACAGGGTCAAGTTTTAAGCCTTTTATCTATTCTGCTGCTTTAGAAGATGGATGGTTGGCAGATGAGTATATCTCAGATTCGCCAGTAGCTTATGGTGAATGGTCGCCACATAACTATGATGGTAGTTATATGGGATCAATTACTTTGCGTAAGGCGATAGCTCAGTCACGTAATATTCCAGCAGTTAAACTTCTACAGTCTGTAGGGATTCAAAAAGGTGCTGAAGTCGTAAAACGTTTTGGGGTTACTAACCCAATGGCACCTTACCTACCTTCAGCTTTAGGTGCAACAGAGGTTCCATTAATAGAAATGGTTGCTGCCTATACTGCATTTCCAAATCAAGGTTCAAGGGCTAAACCTTACTATATTAAACATATTACAGACCCTTATGGAAAATTAGTGGAGGAAAAAATCCCAGAAGTAGTGCCAGTACTTTCTCCTTATGTAGCTGGGACAATGGTTTCTCTAATGCAAGGAGTTGTTGAAGCAGGAACAGCTAGAAGGATTAAATCAGAAAAAGAAGCAAAACTAAACGAGCGTCCTATTGCTGGTAAAACAGGGACAGTAAATGATTTTACAGATGCATGGTTTATTGGCTATACCCCTAGGTTGGTAGCAGGATTTTGGATTGGTTATCAAGGCGAAAAGAAAAGTTTAGGTAAAGGTGAAACAGGGGCAACTTCTGCCTTACCAGTCTGGATAGACTTTATGAAATATTACCTAAAAGACACAGAAATAGAGAAATTTCCAGAAATACCTAAACCAGAAGAAGCATTAAAGAAAATACAAGAAAAACGCTACAAAGAAAGGCTAGAAGTCTATTTATCGGCTAGTGGAACATATGGTAGTTCAATACCACTACCAGAAATTTTAATGTCAGGAGATGGCACGCTACCTTTGCCTACACGACCAGCCTTATCTATTCCACCACTACCACCAGGCTATGATCCTGAAAACTCTTCAAACAGCAAAGAATCAGCATATTCAACCAAATTGCCTTCTGCTAAAGACGCAAGCAAAATTCCAACAAAACCAACTGTTTCTGATGTTGAATATCCAGTAAAACCACCTTCGTTAATTGGAAAGCCTGTTAAACCAGGGGAGAAACTTAAACCTACTACAGCGCCTAAAACAGGAGTTACACCTTCAACAGGAAAAACTAGTAAACTTTCTAGTACTACACCAATAGTTATTAATAAGCCCATTTCTACTGGTACAAGTCGTCCTAGGATGGTATCTCCAAATAGCACTTTAACTAAGCCTGTTATTAGCACAGTAAGTAGTAATACAAAATCATCAAACACAGCAAAATCTATTAATAAAACAGGTAAGCCAACAACAAATAGTATTAAACCATCATCAATAAAAGTTAACCCTACCATTAAACTCACTAATAGTAGTGCTAAGCCTATAAAGCCCATAGCAACTAGCTCAAATGTAAAGAAAGAGCAAAAGAAACCTAGTAAGCCTAACTAAAGGTATTAAATTAAGCTTTTGATAGTTGATCCGTATTTTTATTGATTATAAGTTCTGCGTAAAATTAGGATAGGATTGCTTGATTTAATCAACGTTTGTATCTATAAAAGAACATAGGAATTTGGGAACACCAATCATAAACTAGTAAATTAGTAAATATTGTTTAATTGAAGAATATTTTAAGGGGTGTTTTCAAAACTCCTGCCCTATTGATTTCAGTATTGATTTCAGTTTAATAAATAAAATAATGGAGGCAGCGTAGAAAAGGATTTGTGTTTTTGCGCTGAAAATAAAGTAATGAAGCTCACTATGAGAGATCTTGCACAAGCTGGCCCAGTTTATCAACAAGTGAAAAATGAATTAGAAGCGATGATTAGTTCTAGTCATCTAAAAAGTGGTGATAAGCTTCCTAAAGTAGGAGAGATTGCTCGCGCAAACAACATTCCAGAAGGCGAAGTTGTTCGTGCTTATCATGAAATGGTACTCTCAGGTTTACTTAATAGATCGCAGAAAAAGAATCTTTTTGGAGAAACGGTATTTGAACATACAGTTAAGTAAAATTATTAGGCTAATTAAAGCCAGTTGCAGATATTTACAACTGGCTCATAATTTCTGCTTCTTGGCGTTCTAACTCAATGCTATGTTTTGTCCAATCAATTAATTTTTCTGCTGCTTCTTGGTTAAGCCCAAAAGCAGTAGACATTTCCTTAAGCTTATCTGTTTCCTCTGGAGCTAATTCTAAATCAACATAAGCTAGCTCTACTAAAACTCTATAAAGCCAACGTTTCATATCTGGTTTGTCAATATCTTTAATTAAATCAGACAATTGAGAAGGATTTTCCAGTTCTTGGTTAACTGCCTCTGCCACATCTTCCTCTAGCATTGAGAGGCCAGCTTGCCAAACTAGTATTGCTAGTTGAGATTGCTCTTCCTCTGTGATTTTATGGTCAGCAGCAATCATATTAGCTACAATGCGGCAGAATTGTAGTCTTTGTTCTCGACTATAAGATGAAAGGTCATTAAGGTCATTAAGGTCATTGGGTATTTCTTCCATTAAAAAATTGCTAGTACCAAGGTTTAGCTGGCACTTCCTCCTTATGGAATAAGTTCTTGAAACCGTCCTACTTAGACTATGGTATAGGGTGTAGTTCCTTAGAATAAGAAAAATTTACTGAGGTTACTTTGGCTATTTTAGCGAAAACATACTAGATGAGCTAGTAGCGATGCCGCAAAATTGATCATAAGTTTATTCTACAAGCTTTAAGCCTAAAGGAAGCGACTCACCAAAAATACGTGTTGCATCACGCTCTTGAGCAAGTGTATAAGCCTCTAAGTTTTCAATTAGATAGACTTGTTTGCCTATTTCTTGAATCTTATTAATAATACGTCTGCGTAGGTTATCGTTTATATCACGAGCGTGATCATTAGTTTTTGCTCCTAGTTGTGCCAGTGCTGCAACAAAAGCATCTTGAGAGGTATTGATAGATAATATCGAATCAATCCACCTAGTAACAACTGCTGGAGAAACGACTGTATCGATAGTAGCATAAAAAGGGATCCTTGCTCCTATTCGTCCTAGTGACCAAAATTCATTTTCTCCCATTTGCCCTTGTTGAATACGAGAAATAAGAGCATTTCCTAGCTCAATTTTATTTTGTATTGGCAAGAGTTCCATACTAGCTAATGCTCTCCAAGATTCTCTTTCTACCTGTTGATTTAACCTGGCACGTTTTTTAGTACGACTACCTAATAGCTGAGAGGCATAACGCTCATAAAAATCAATTTGTTGACCTTTAGTAAAACCACCACAAACACGCCGCCATAATACTAACCATTCTGCTTGACATTGTTCATCATCAGGGAAATATAAGCCACGATGATAGAGTTTACGCGCTTGTTGAAGCCTCCAATCGTCAACAGGGTCGCCAAACCCAGGACGTAAGCAAAAACCATAAAGGTTTAACCATCGAGCTTCAAATTTTTCTCCTTGTTGTCGTCCTTCAGAAACTTCTATTAAACAATCTGAGAGCTTACGAATTATTTCTAGCGGCCAACTATCACGGCCTACCCCTAAGGTTTCTTCTAGTTTGCCTAAAAGCTCTACAGGGTTGTTATCAATAGTTTTGCCTATTTCTTCAGTAGTTGATCCAAATACTTGAAAAATAGCAATGTTAGCTTTTTCTACTGCTTCATCAGCAATGATTTGAGGGCTTTTTATCAATAACCCTGTATCTTTACGAACACTACGAACATTACGAATCTGAGCAGTGTCTTTACGTAGCTGGAATTGCAGTCGCCAACGATGTTCGCTAACCTGAGATTCGCACCAAATTTCTAGTGTGCCTACTTCAGTAAATTTTGTTACTACTTTAACAGGGATATTAATATTAGTA
>JAHFUF010000507.1 GCA_023265235.1 Blastocatellia bacterium | reverse complement strand
AACTCTTTTGCTTATCAAACCCTGGGGTTTTCTGACATTATGCTAGCACAATCTGATAATTATAAAGGTGAGATCCTAATTGTTGATGATGAGCCAAATAATTTGGAAATCCTTTCAAAAATGTTAAATTCCCAAAACTATGATGTAAGAGTTGCTAATAGTGGACAACATGCTTTAGCTGCAATAAAAGCGGCTCTGCCCGATATAGTATTAATGGATATTAATATGCCCTTAATGAACGGCTATGAGGTTTGTCGACAACTAAAAGCTAATCCTAATAGTGAAAAAATCCCAATAATTTTTATTAGTGCTAATAGTGATACCATTGATAAGATCAAGGCATTTAGCGTTGGTGGGGTTGATTACATTACAAAACCTTTTCAAGTTGGAGAAGTAATAGCTCGTATAGAAAATCAATTAAAAATTGCTCGTCTTTCAAGCGAACTTTATAGAGAAATGTTACGCTACCAATTAAACCCACATTTTCTTTTTAATTCATTAATTTCTATTCGAGCTTTAGTTTCTCTAGATGCTAAGTCGGCTGAGGATATGATTACCCAATTATCAGAATATTTGCGCTATCTTTTAATTAATAGAAAAAGAGCAGATATTTCTGTAGAGGAAGAACTAAATGCTACACTAAATTATTTAGCTATTGAAAAAATTCGCTTTAAGGATAAATTGGTTGTCAACACTAAAATTAATGAAAATATTAATTGCTATCAAATGCCTGCTTTTTTGCTCCAACCACTAGTTGAAAACGCTATTAAATATGGAATGGCAACCAGCGAAATGCCTTTAGTTCTTGAGTTATCTGCTGAAGTCAAAGAAGAAATGTTATGTTTTAGCATTTCTAATACAGGGTATTGGGTAACAAAACTAGATGATGAAATCCCCCAAGCCTCTAGTCTAGGAATTGGATTACAAAATGTTAAGCAACGCTTAAAAGAATGCTATCCTTATACACATAATTTTTACATTAACAATAATAATGGCCAAGTTTGTATAACTATAGAAATTCCAATAGAGTAAGCCTTAGAGGTTATTTTTAATATTCCTGGGATTTGCTTTGTAACTATTGATTCTAAAAAATAAATTCTTAGTCGCTTTAGCGACATTTGACAATAGCCCAGTCCTTTAGGGCTGGGTGCTGGGACATAATTTAATGAAAAGCCTACGTACAATTATTGTAGATGATGAAGACTTAGCTCGGCAAGATCTACAACATCAACTAGCTGGTTTTCCAGAAATAAATATTGTTGGAGAAGCAAGTAGTGTTGAAATGGCAGTTAAAGTCATTAATAACACTTTACCTGATGTAGTGTTTTTAGATATCCAAATGCCTAAAGAATCTGGCTTTAAGCTTTTTGAGAAAATACCTATAGATTTTTCTGTAGTCTTTGTAACAGCTTTTGATAACTATGCTATTCGTGCTTTTGAAGTAAATGCTTTAGATTATTTGTTAAAACCTGTTAATAAAACTAGACTAGCTCAAACCATAGACCGTTTACAAAAACAAGAAAAGCCAGAAATAAACACTAAATTAAAACTAGATTATCAGGATTTTATTTTTATTAAATACCAAGGACGTACAGGTTTTGTTAAGGTTAGTTCTATAATTTATATTTCTGCTACAGGGGATTATACGGAAGTTTATACTGATAAAGGAGAAAAGAAACTAGTATTAAAATCCTTACGTGAATGGGAAGAACACCTACCTAACAAACATTTTTTCCGCATACACCGTGGCGAAATCATAAACCTTGAGTATGTTGAGAAAGTAGAGCCTAGTTTTAAGAGTACCTACCAAATATATCTAAGAAATATACCTAACCCACTAGCTACAAGCCGTAAATATTCTACTGAGTTAAGAAAAAGATTTTTCTAATAGGGGCGAACTTATATGTTCGCCCGCTATTAAGGCAAAAGAGAAATAAGAACTAAGAATTAAGAAAAAGAAGAAGGAGAATCAAAAGAGAGAGAGTCAAGAGCTTTACGGAGTTTTTCAGAAACAACAACAAGAGCAGAAACAGAAACAGCAGCATCAGGATTAGGTTGAGCACGAGAAATATCAGCAGCAATGGAAAGAAAAGCAGGATAACGAGAAAGAAGCTCTTCAGGAATAGAACGAGAAGAAAGAAGCTTGGCAGAAAAATCAAAAAGAATTTTTACAAGAGCAGCCCTTAGAGAACGTAAAGCTAAAGCTTCCCAGATATCGGAAGCTGGCTGACGACCAATACGAAGGATTAAAGCATTAAGCTGGGTAAGTTGGCCTAAGGAAAGATATGTTTGAGCAACATCAGAGATAGGAGAGCGAGAACGCTCACCAAGCTCAGCAATAGGGAAAGATTTAGGCCATTGATGAGTAAAAGCAATATCAGAAGCTAAAGAGGCAGAAAAGCCAAGGTCTTGAAGTTTAGCCGAATCAGTTTCAACACGTTTCCAAGCTTTAAGAGCATGAGAAGGTAAATGTTCACGTAAAGAAGAAAAAGCAGCAGAATAATCAATCATAGACAAAGCGCCAGTTTGAGATAAAGGTTTAGAAAGCTTAGAGGCGTCAATACGTTTAGATTTAGGACGAGAGAGCGAAGCCGCACGCTTCCAAAGAAGATCGCCAGGAAGGAAATGAAGAAGCCAGCTAGTAGATTCTCTGAGAGATTCTTCAATAGTAATGATTGCTTGATACCTAACCTCTGCTGCCACTGTCTCTTGCGCTAAGACTTGAGAGCGTAAATTATGAGCACCTGACCAATGAACAGCTAAGGAATAAGCCATAGCAACATCAGAAACAGAGCGATTGGTTTCCAATATTAAATCAGGAAAGAAAGTAGCACCAGCATATTGAATAATTTCGCTAGTACGAAGAGTAGAAAGCAGTTCTTTAAGTAATAAATGACGTTCAATAGAATCATGGTATTTTCTAGAAATTAAGCCAGGAAAATAAGAATGAAGAAGGGCTTCATTATCAGGGAAACGTAAGGGATCAGCCTTAAGAAGTTCATCAGAGACAAACATTTTAATATAAGCAACAAGTTTAGCAAGTTCAGGGCGAAATAAGCCGTTTTGAGAGCCTCTAGAGAGCAAAGTGCTTGTATTAGGGAACTGTTCTTGTTCAGGAATACCGGCTTGTTGATCAGCTAAGAAAGAAGCCACACGCATAAAAGCATGAGGGTCTTGTTTGCTGCGTATTTGATCTAAAGAAAGAAGTAGCGCGTGTGAGTCATTATTAGCAACAACTTTAGAACACATGTCTATAGCAACTTCTTTAATCAAAGAATTTCTATCATTAATAGACAAATTACCTTGAGCAACAAGAGGAGCTAAAAGGATTTTTAAGTTAACCTCATGGTCAGAGAGATCCACACCACCTGAATTGTCAATAGCATCAGTATTAATTCTACCGCCAAAACGAGCATACTCAATACGACCTTTTTGAGTACAGCCTAAATTACCACCCTCTGCAATAACTTTAGCTTTAACATCACAGGCGTTAACACGTAAAGAGTCATTAATTTTATCACCAACAGAAGAATGTTCTTCATCACTAGCCTTAAAGTAAGTGCCAATACCACCATTCCAAATCATATCGACCTTTAGCTTAAGAAGCTTTTGTATAACAACCTCAGGAGGAAGGGTAGATTCAGTAACGCCTAACAAGTCTCTACATTCAGGAGACAAAGTAATCTCCTTATCAGTACGAGAAAAAACACCGCCACCAGTAGAAATAAGCTCTTTAGAATAATCAGCCCAAGAAGAACGAGGTAGGTTAAACAAACGAGAACGCTCAATAAAAGAAGTCTCAGTATCAGGGTTAGGATCTAAGAAAACATGACGGTGGTCAAAAGCACCAAGAAGTTTAATAGTGCGAGATAATAACAACCCATTACCAAAAACATCTCCTGACATATCACCAACACCAACAACACTAATAACATCACGTTCAGGATCAATACCTAGAAAAGAAAAATGATGACGAGCACAAGCCCAAGCCCCTCTAGCAGTAATAGCATAAATCTTGTGGTCATAGCCCATAGAGCCACCAGAAGCAAAAGCATCACCAAGCCAAAAACCATATTCTTGAGCAATACGATTAGCAGTATCAGACAAATGAGCAGTGCCTTTGTCAGCAGCAACGACTAAATAAGGATCAGGATCATCAAAACAAACAACTTGAGGAGGGCTAATAGTGCGACCTTCAATGATATTATCAGTAACATCTAATAAACCACGGATAAAAACCTCATACATCTTGTCAGCAAAAGCACGACGGTCAATGCCAGGTTTTTCCAGTTTCAAAATAAAACCACCTTTAGCACCACCTGGAACGATTAAAACATTTTTAACCATTTGGGTACGCATCAATCCAAATATTTCTGTTCTGTAGTCATCAAGTCTGTCAGACCAACGAAGTCCACCACGAGCAATCTTAGCACCTCGCAAATGGACACCTTCAACAGTAGACGCATG
>JAHFUF010000506.1 GCA_023265235.1 Blastocatellia bacterium | reverse complement strand
AGGGAAAATTATGCATGAAGTGATTTTCTCTGATAAGCGTCAGAAAAAATATGGTGTTACTAATGGCGATATTGCTAAACGTTTGATAGATTATGGTTTTCATCCACCTACAATGTCATTTCCATTGATTGTACCTGGTTCTTTAATGGTCGAACCCACAGAAAGCGAAGGCCGAGAAGAAATGGACTTATTTATTGATGCAATGAAATCTATTGATGCAGAAGCTAAAGAAAACCCAGAGATGTTAAAACACGCGCCCTATACTACTAGGGTAGGTCGTTTTGATGAAGTGGCAGCAGCACGTAATCCTGTCCTGCGTTGGCAAGCTAAATCAGAGGAAAAGTAGTTAAAAAAATCCGGGAAAAAGCGTTGACTAGGAATGTAGAGTCCCGCTATTATTGCGCTTCGTTTGAAGAAAAAGCCAAACAAATTAAATATTCCTCAGTAGCTCAATGGCAGAGCATTCGGCTGTTAACCGAAGGGTTGTAAGTTCGAGTCTTACCTGAGGAGTCAATTAAATCAACTACTTACAGCCACTTAAAAAGTGGCTGTTTTAGTTTATACCCACATTCATACCCACATTGAAAGATAAAATCAAAAATCATCTCTAACTGCAAACCTGCAAAACATTTGGATAAATGTAAAACCCCACAAACACCTCTTAACAACTCTATTATAAACTATTAAACCCTCTTCTTAAGTAATATAGATTCTAGTAGTTTTATTATTACTGCTAAAACATAATATTTTTGTCAGAAAAGACAGAAAAATGGCGTCTATAATGCTAAATACATCAAATACTACTCTTTTAGGAAAGCTTATGAAAATCAAACCTTCTTTCTTATTTTTACTGCTATTTTTCCTAGTTTTTTCAGCTTTTGCACAAATACCCCTACCCCAACCACGCGATATAAACAAAGAAAAACCGCTTTGGCAACAACTAGAAAAAACTGCTCCTAATGAAATAGAAACCTTTAAACAAGCTACTGAAGCAGAAGAAATTAAAAAAGCACAAAGCCTAGGGTTATCAGATGAAACAGCAAAAAAAATATTAGCCTCTAGTATAAGCACAGAAGCCAGCATCTGGCATTATGCTTTCTATACACTTTATTTAACTTCGGCTTGGATAATTGGACTATTAGCACTCTTTATATTGGGTAAGGTATTTTCTAATCTAACTCTTAAAGCTGTTGAGAATTTTGATCCTAATGCCCCTAACCCCCTAGCTAACAACTTAAGAAAATACTATAAAGCCTTAATTAATTTTGCTAGCTTCTATTATTATTTATCAATGCCTATAGTAGTTTTTCTAGTAGTAGCCCTGTCTGGCTCAATCATATATGTATTTATAATGTTAGGGCGTATTCCACTAAAATTAACTGCTATTATAATAATATGTGCTTTACTGACAATAGTTGCAGCAATAAGATCTTTTTTTATTAAAGTAGATTCTAGCAATCTTGGTCGCAGTCTAAAGCAAGAAGAAGCCCCTGCTTTATGGCGATTAACCAAAGATGTTGCTCAAGCTATTAATACAAGGTCTATAGATGAAATACGCATTACCCCAGGAACAGATATGGCGGTTTATGAAAAAGGAACATGGCGAGAAAAATCTCAAGATCGTGCTAATAGAGTATTAATTCTTGGAATAGCATTACTAAATGACTTTAATCAAAATGCCTTTCGTGCTGTGTTAGCTCATGAATACGGACATTTTTCTAATCGTGATACTGCTGGCGGAGACATTGCCTTGCGTGTTAGTAACGATATGGTTAAATTTGCAGTAGCAATGGCACTGAGTGATCAAGCGGTTTGGTGGAATTTAGCTTATCAGTTTTTACGAGTCTATGATTTTATCTTCCGTAGAATTAGTTATGGGGCAACTAGATTACAAGAAGTAATGGCAGATCAAGTAGCAGCAATGAAATATGGAGGCCAAGCCTTTGAAGAAGGGCTTAGACATGTAATCCGTCGAGAAGTAGAGTTTTCCTATTGTGCTAATAAAGAAATTGACGATGCTTTAAGCACACATCGAGCCATTGCAAATCTTTATAAATTAAAAGTTAAACCTGAAGTAGATCTTACAGATAGAATTAATGAAATCATTACAGCCCCAACCTCTGAAGATGATTCACATCCTTGTCCAATAGATAGATTTCGTTTTGTTCACCGAATAAAAGCTGAACACCAAAACCAAAGTAATGAAATGGTTTGGGACTTATTTGCTAATAAAGAAGAGCTTACACAAGAAATGAGCGTCTTAATTGCTAAAAACATTGCTAGATCAGAAATCAATATCCCTGCTTAACTAATAAATACTAGGCTGTTAGAGCCTAATCTAACAGCCTAGTGATTAAATAACCCATTAGTTTTCAATATTTAAATCCCAAGCCCAATCATCCCACGAATCCTGAGAAATAACATTACTTATTTTATAGCTATCACTTTTTTCATCTTTTTCATTTTTTTCATTTTCGTATTCTACATTTAATAGGATTGATAGTTTTTTAGCAAAAAGCTTGTCATAGTCTCGAAACATCACTTTAATCTCTTTATCTACTTTATTTGGGTAAACTTCAAAACACACTAAAGTTTTTTCTTCAGAAATAGCAACTAATTGGCGTGCAATGACCTGCTTCTTTTTATTGCGTGCATAAAGCACTTGTTTATTAATATCTAGCAGTGCTGCGGCAGCTGAATAGGTAAACCTACCCCCTAACCCTAAGCAGCTACCAACATAAGTACCCATTTTTAGGACTTCTAGAGGATCTTTTTCTACTTCTATAGAAACTTGCTCATATATTTCAGATACTTTTACAAATTCTACCCCTTGGCTCCATAATTCTATATTTAGATATGTGTGATTTCTCAACCAAGCTTTTGATTCAGGGTGGTTATACAAATAATCTTTGTTTCCTCCTAAATAGGCTTTAAGAAATTTTCTTAGTGGTCGTCTATTTAAGTCTATATAACTCACAAATTGCAATGCATAATCTAGGTTTTTATCTAGATTTTTGTCTTTTTTAGTATTTCCTATCACATAATCTTTTTGTAATTTATTAGTATTAAGTTGCTCCAAAATATCTAGTTTTGTACGGTATAAATCTTTGAACAGTTGCTCTTTATAATGATCAAGTTGTTGATTTTTTATTTCGTTGGGTTCTTTAACAAATTTTCTCAGCTTATCAGACACAGGATTAAAGATTTTTTCATTGACTATACGTTCAAGGATTAAGAAAATTGAAGACAAAGAAATATTTAGGAAATCTATAGTCATTATTTGATGAGCCTTAAACTCTGCAACTAAAAAATAGCGATTAGGTTCGCTAAGTGTGCCTATTCGTTTTGCCACTTTTAAGAGCATTCCTGAAGAGTGTAGGAAAGAATTTATTGTGAATTCTGGTAACATTTCCATAAGAACATGTATACCATCTGCAATCAACCTACTATCATTTTCTAAGTAACATGCTTTTTCCAAATTTAAGAAACTAGAACTAGGCATGTTAACTAGTGTCTTTTGCAGACAACTATCAGGAAAGTTAATAAAAAAGCTTAAGGTTTCAGCAAAGTCAGTTTTTTCCTTAAACGCAGTAGTACACAACCTCTTTAGTAAAAGACATAAAACATCAAAACCATGTTTTAATTCGCTTACTTTGTCCCAACGCCAATAAAAATCTGCGAATGCCTTAATAAATTTTCCTTGGTATAAGTTATCAATGCTATGTAAAAGCTGATCAATGTTACTTGCTTGTGCTTTAATAAACTGCCATTTAAGTCTTAATTTCTCTTCATCAAGATCGTAATACTTAATATTTAAATAAAGTGATATATATTCATAAGCTAATTCGATTGGTAGTGATTGCCAATTAATAGTTGATATTACATCTATAAAACCTTCTAAAACCCTACAACAATCCCAAATATTTAGCGCAAACCAATCGTTGTAACACTCTGATTTTTTAAAGTAGTTAACTAGTTTTTCTATATACTCAATTGGTGGTGGCAGGGTGTCAGAAAAATCTTGAAAACAATAATCTTTCTTATATTTGTTTGCTAACGTAAACCCAATAAATATGTAATCCAATCTTATATTCTTTTTTATTGCTAACAAAAAGAAAAATAGTCGTGAAACATAATATTTCTTAGGAGTTAAGAGACTGAACTGATCAATATATTGTCCTATCTGTTGACTAGCGTTTAATAAATATACCCCTGATTTAATTAGGAGTGTAATAAAAATTGCCCTACGTCTAGGAGGTTGTTTGGCAACGATTTGGCACCATTTGAAAACATTATCAACGTTTTGATCTAAGCATAATAATCTAGTAATATGCATTAGTAGATTTTGTTTTTGGCAAGTTTCAAAAGCCAGTAAACAGTTGATTGAAAATAATTCCTCCACCAGATAAGTTAAAGAAAGAAAGCAACTATCAAGAGGAGGAAAAGACCGGCAATGAAATATCAAAGAAGG
>JAHFUF010000505.1 GCA_023265235.1 Blastocatellia bacterium | reverse complement strand
AACTTTTGACTTAACACTTCTGTTTTTAAGCTGGATTATTTTTACTAATGGAATAAATAATAAATATGCATTGTAAATGCGGAGTTGAATTAGAAGCTATCGCTACATATTGCCCCATATGTGGTGCAGCAGTAGAGCTATCCAAAGCACAATCAGATGATGAATTAGCTGTAGGAGCAATACTTGCTAATAAGTATGAAGTTATTCGTTTATTAGGAAAAGGGGGAATGGGTGAAGTTTATCTAGCAAAAGATCTTCATTTAGAAAGAATGATAGCAATAAAAACTCTTTCTACAGAGCTAGCTGGAGAAGGAGATCATAAATCTCGCTTTATTCGTGAGGCACGTATGGCCTCAGCACTTAATCATCCTAATATTCTTACGGTTTATGAAGTTGGGACTTATCAAAACATTTTGTTTATGGCTACAGAGTATGTAGAAGGTCAAACACTTCGTCAAATGCTTAGGAATGGGACAGTTGATCTAAAAGAGTTTTTAGATATTGCTATTCAAGGTGCGCAAGGTTTGGCTGCGGCACATGAAGCAGGAATAATTCATCGTGACTTAAAACTAGAGAATTTTATTTTACGTCAAGATGGTTACTTAAAAGTATTAGATTTTGGTTTAGCAAAAGGAACTGGTACCACTACAGCAGACACTTCAGACGCTTTTAAGACCAAAGTGGGGTTGATTTTAGGTACACCACATTATATGTCCCCAGAACAAGCAAAAGGTAGGCCCCTAGATGCACGTTCTGACATATTTTCTTTTGGTGTAGTGCTTTATGAGCTTTTGACCAAGCAAGTTGCTTTTGATGCAGAAAGTGATATGCAAATACTTTTTAATGTTGTGTTTAAAGAGCCAGAGCCTATTCCTGATACAGTACCTTTGCGTGTTAGAGAAGTAATTAGAAGAACAATGCAAAAAAATCCAGATGCTCGCTATCAATCAATGCAAACTTTACTAGAGGATTTGGTTACTTGTGGAAATGAGCTACAAAATTCACTACTTAATTCAGGCACTTCTCTACAACAAAATAAAAGTAGTAAACTAACAGTAACAGGAGTTAATAGCCGGTTTACCTCTTTTAATGCTGCATTAAATTCCGCAGAATTTGCTGTTGTTACTACACCTGATTATGATCAATTTGTTGGGCGTGATACAGAGATAGGAATACTTAAAACAGAATTCCAGCGTAGTCATGAAGGTAAAAGTAGGCCAGTTTTAATTCTTGGAGACTCTGGTAGTGGAAAAACCCAAATCTTACTTCGCTTTCAACAATGGGTACAAAGCCAAAAGGCTATAATTGGAATAGCTAGTTTTTTTGATCAAAATAGTAGTCTTGGTCATCCTTATCAACCTATATTGGCTTTACTTGCCAGCGCGCTTAATATTCATGATATAGAAACTCCTCCTGGTAAAAGAGATAGTGAAACAGGAAAAAAAATTGCTGCTCAAGTTAAAACACAATTTAATATTGAACTACCCTCAATACTTTTTGAAAATAATTTACAGAAAATTGGCGAAATAGACCAATGGCAAGTTTTTGATTCACTTAGGCAACTATTTACTCGTCTTATACAAGATCATCCTTTAGTTTTGCTTTTTGATAACCTGCATTGGGCGAGTAATATGATTTTAGAATTAATAGGCTATGCCCTACGTAACCTAATAGGAGCTAAGTTATTAGTTGTTGCTACCACTAGCGATGAGGAAGCCTCTAAATCTGGTGCTGCTTTACGAGATTGGATACTAGCACAAAGTCGCTATTTGACTTTTGAACAAATAAAACTAAAACCTTTTGATAGTGATGATGTTAGAACAATGCTAGAAGCAATTTTTCATCGTATAGAAATTGCTCCTCGTGAAATAGAGCGTTTATATGAAATAACTAGTGGTAATCCCTATTACCTAGTAGAGCTAATGAGACTGTTAGTAAATGAAAATAGGATCTCTTTAGGCGAAGGTTGGTGGTTATGTCAATCGCTTGAAGAAATTGAATTACCTACAACAATAGGGATTGCTGTTGAGTATAAGTTAGAGAAATGCTCAGAAGAATTAAAAAAACTCCTCACTCAAGCCGCCGTAATCGGAGAAACCTTTAATTTTGAAGTACTAGCAGAAATAAGTGAAATAGATGAAGATGAATTAGAAAAATTGCTTTCTCAAGCAATTAAAGCCTTTTTAATTAAAGAAGAAAAAAGCTCTAGAGGAGATGACTACCGTTTTTATAATGCTACTATTAGGCGTATTCTCTACGAGGCTTTAAGCAAGAGACAAAAACGACGCTTGCATACACAAACTGCCTCTGCAATACAAACAGTATACCGTAATAGATTAGCTAGAGTTGTAGGTAAACTAGCTTATCACTACAACGCAGCAGGGGAATGGCCAGAAACCCTAGAATTTGCTCGTAGAGCGATGGAACAAGCAGTTGAACAAGAATCTTGGCGTGATGTAACCTACTATACTCAATTTATAGAAGAAGCCGTAGCTGCTATAGAGGAAACTCCAGATGACTATGATCCTATTGATAAAGTCGTTTTAGCTGATGTTAAACTAAAATGTTCTTTAGCTATGCTGCGTTTAGGTAATGTTGGTCAAGCGGTTAGTCAAGCTGAAGCTGGTCTAAAAATTGGACAAGACCTAAATAACCCAGCTTTAATTGCACGAGGTAAAGCAAGATTATGTGAGTATGGATGGTTTCAAGGTAAATTTGCTGATGCAATTAGAATAGGGAAAGAAGGTTTAGTTGAAGCTCAAGTAGCTAAAGATAGCGTTTCAGAAAGATATATACATTTTCATGTTGGTGTTGCTGCTTGGCGATCAGCCCCGCTTTCTATTTCTTTAGAACATCTTAGCTTGGCTTGTGAGCTAGCTGAAGCAGCTAAAGATAATCGTTTACTAGCTTTAGCACGCATTTTCTATAGTGTAGTATTGCATTGTCAAGGTAGTTGGCAAGAAGCTAACCAAGTGATGAAGAAAGCAAAAGAATTAGCCCAAATCACTAATGATCGCTTTGCTGAAGGTCGGAGTTATTCACTTAGTTCTATTATGCAGTATTACGAGCGCAATCATATAGAAATGCAAGAAACTCATCAAAAAGGAGTTGAGCTATCAAGGTCTATTGGTTGGCGTATTGGCGAAGCTTATATGCACACACTACTAGGGTTTGATTACCTTTCTCCTACAAACCTAGATATTAATCAAGCACGCGATTACCTTCAACGAGGGATGGCAATTTGTTTAGAAACAGGTGAAAAAGGAACTCAATTATTGATTGGTAGAGGGTTTGCTAAAGTAGCCACTATGTTAGGAGATTATACTCAAGCAATAGCAAGGTTTCAGGAACTCCTAACAATTTTACGTGCAATAGGTGATATTTTTGAACAAACAGCCATACTCTGTATGTTAGGAGAAGCTCAAGGGGCTGCAGGAAAATTCCCAGAAGCAATTAACTCATTTCAAGAATGTTTATTATTAACTGAAAAGCTACATTTTCCTTTTTGGCAATGGCAAGCACTTTTTGGACAAGCCAATTGTTTGCACCAACTTAGTAGAAATAAAGAAGCTATTACTAAATTAAGCTTGGCTTGTGCAATTATCGTGAAACTACGTAAACAATTTGCTTCTCAAGAAGAAGGAGCAAACTTTATTTGTGAAACACAAGAAGTTTATAACCTACTTACTCGCTTAACTGAAGGGTAAGAATATTAAATTGCGTCTGGTTAAATATTGGCATAATATTGGGAAACACCTTAAAAAACGGGGAAAAACTTTATGCAGCGATACAGGCCGCCTCAGAATGAACCACCAAAAAAGAAAATAGATACTCATAAGGAAATTAAGATTAAGTCTCATGCCTTAGCACATGAATTTGCTAGCCAACTGCCACCTGCCGAAGCACCAGATCCAGGACTAGATGAACGTATGATGAAACAATTTACTCGCTCTCGGTTTAGCGTTGGTAGCACCCATTTACAAGGAAGCTTAGCAGCAAGACTAAAAAATGCGCTTGATCCTTTTAAGGCGCAAAACCAACCTACTCAATCAGAAGGTTTTGAAACCGGCCCAGCCCCAGAAGGCATAGAAGCTCAACGTAGTTTTCGCTTACTTGCTCCTAGTTTGCAAGAACATATTATGTCCATTGTTAACGCTAACCCAGATGATGCTGCACTAGTTGATCAAATACGTACTCTAATAGATGACGAACTATTTCGCGGGTTTGGCTTGCCTTTTCAAAGTGCTTTTATTGATACACTGATTTGGAATGCAGAGGCAAACTTAAACTTTATGCTAGACTTTATGCGGGGTAAATGTTTCCAAGCTTTCCTTTCAGATCCTAATTATACTGAAGAGCAAAAGAGTTTTGAGCTTTCCTTTGTCGCAGACCTTTCTGTCTTAGCTAATAATAATCCAGATAGTATCCTTAATGATCCTAGCTTTAAGAACCTAAATGGCATTACTCTTAATGCA
>JAHFUF010000504.1:3180-4501 GCA_023265235.1 Blastocatellia bacterium | reverse complement strand
GAAAAGAATTGTTCTTATACTATGGATTTTATTATTACTCTTCAGTAACAGTGTTAGAATAGGTATTGCTCAATCAGGTCGTAATACTAATAACGCTAGTGATATTCCTGTTCAACTAAGTGTTATTGTTCATAACAAAACCGAAGAACAAATTAATTTAAATAGAGATAACTTGGCTTTGTTTGATGGAGGCATTGAGCAAGAAATAGAGTATTTTCGCTATGATTCCACTGGTGCAAGAGTGATTATTCTAGTTGATAATAGTCAAACCCTACGTACTGATCCAGGCTTAATACAACAAATTGCTCAAGCTGTGGTTGAAGAACTAAAGCCAGAAGATAGAGTTATGGTAATAGGCTATTCTGAACAAGCCGAAGTGTTTTCTGACTTTACCAATAATATAGAAGCCTTAACAAAAGCTACTATGCAGTTTCGCCGCGAAGGTGTGCCAAAGCTTTATGATGCTTTAGTTGCAAGTGCTGGAGATGGTTTCCGTAAACAAGTAGGAGCTAGTAAACGCGCCATTGTGCTAATTTCTGATGGATATGATAAAAATAGCAGAATAAAATATGAAGAAGCCCTAAGTTTTTTGCTTAATGAAAATATTGTAGTATATGCATTTCAGTCACCAGACCGTAGTTATGGAGCAATTCGCTCTAAAGGCACAGGGCCAAAACCTGCTGATGCAATAGCATCCTTAGCAGAATCAACAGGAGGACTATTATTTAAGGTTGATAGACCAGAAATAATGGTTGCTAATGCAAAAGCTTTAATGACAGAGTTAAAAGAAAATTGGTTTACTTTAGCCTATAAACCTAAAGGGGTTAACTTGGTTAATACTCGACGTTTACTCCTTACAACTCCTAGTGATAAATTAATAGTACGTACTAAGAAACTTCACCCACCACAGCTTTAAGAACTTGGTTGTTTACTAGGGGGTTATTGCTAGGGGGCGTGGGAAAATTTTTGTCTCAGATATAATAATTGCTCCAATAATTAAAACTCCTCCAATAACTGTTCGCCACCCAAGTCTTTCACCAGCAAAAATATAGGCCATAAAAGAAGCAAAAGCAGGCTCTAAGCTAAAAATAATTGCTGCTCGTGTGGCTGTAACATACCTTTGAGCAGAGGTTTGTGCAAAGATTGTTAAAATTGTTGCTATTGTGCCTAAGTAAAAGAGTTGTAAAACCATCTTAACGCTATCAAATGGCCAAGAAGCACTAGCAAGTATTGCTAGTTTAGCTAGTGTAGGAGAAGAAATAGCTAGTATAGGAAAAACTATTTTTGATAAATTAAACAAAATCGCTGCTGTAATAATTTG
>JAHFUF010000504.1:0-3170 GCA_023265235.1 Blastocatellia bacterium | reverse complement strand
GTGTTAACATCAGCCCACGAGATGGAGCACGTTGCACCCAAAAACCTGTAAAAACAATGTGAAATGCCCAAAATAGAGTGCCAAATAAAGTTAAAACATCGCCAATATTAACAGGTTCATTTTTTTCTGGTAGCGTGATAAAAGCAAACCCAATAGTAGCTATAAATATGGCTAAAGTATGCTCACCTATGATCTTACTACGGCTAATAAAGTAGCTAAAAAACGGCACAATAATTACTGTTACACCTGTTACAAAACCTGATTTAGAAGCACTAGTGTAGACAAGCCCTAAGGCTTGAAATAAAAACCCACCATAGAGCATTAACCCTAATACAATACCCCCTTTAATAGCATTAATATCTAGTTTTTGTTTATAGGAAATTGCTATTAACAATAAACTAGCAATTAAAAAACGTGAGCTTAGATAATTTATAGGAGGTGTTTGGCCAACAACTTCCTTAGCCATAAAAAAAGTACTACCCCAAATAAAAGTGACTCCAACTAGGATTAAATCATACTTAAATCGATTTAAAAAAGATGCTTTTGTAGTAGGTAATGTAGACATTATTCTGTATTAATTCGCTTGACTCTATAAGCTATTTCAATTGTTTGATAATAAAAATTCTTGAAATCTGTTTTGGAAAGTCTATGTCTATGGCCAGATAAATTACCAGATAAAGCTGCCAAAACATCGCATAAACCTAAATGCACCCATTCACATAATCCAAAAGTAAAAGTAACTATTTCTAGTGCTTTAGAACTAGCTTATCAAAAAATATTAGCTATAATTAGCAATCCTTTATTTCTTAGTTTTAAGTAAAGTAAAATCCAAGGTAAATTTAATGTCCATTTTGATGTCCGTTGGAATTTACTACGCTAAACCATTAATTCTAAAAACAAATTAAATTCTTAGTCGCGTTAGCGACGTCTGATAATAGCCCAGTCCTTTAGCTGGGAACTAGAAATTTGAAACTTGGAACTTGGAACCGTTTAATTTTTTCAAAATAGGTGTTTATGTCTGCATTTCTACTAAAGAATGCTAGTGTGGTTTGTTTTGACCCAATTAGTATTGAAGATTGTGACTTAAGAATTGATCAAGGAAAGGTCGTTGCTCGCGACAAAACCCTTATTGCTCAAGAGAATGATGAGATAGTTGATTGTTCTAATAAACTAATTTTTCCTGGTATAGTTTGCGCTCATACACATCTTTATTCTGCTTTAGCTAGAGGCATGCCAGCACCAAAACAGACTCCTACTAATTTTCATGAAATTCTAAAATATGTTTGGTGGCAACTTGACCAAGCATTAGACGAAGAAACCATTTATTGGAGCGCGATTGCTGGCGGATTAGATGCTATTCGTAGTGGTACAACTACGTTAATTGATCATCATGCCTCGCCCAAAGCTATTACTAATTCTTTGTCAATTATTAAACAAGCCCTTTCAGAATTAGGACTTAGAGCAGCACTTTGTTATGAAGTAACAGACCGAAATGGGCTTGAAGGACGCAATCTAGGCGTAAAAGAAAATCGTGATGCTTTAGCTAGTAGTGGTGGTCTTTATCGTGCTTTAGTTGGAGGACATGCGGCGTTTACTCTAGATAACACCTCGCTAAAAATGCTAGCAGATTTGGCCAAAGAATTTAATTGTGGTGTTCATATACATGTGGCTGAAGGCCTTTTAGATGAAGAAGATGCACCTACTCGCTATCAAATGTCTTTAGTAGAAAGACTAGAAAAAACAAAAGTCTTACGCCCTGGATCAATCCTTGCTCATTGCACACATTTTGACAAAGAGGCTTTGCGTATTGCTAAAATGTCAGGCTGTTGGTTGGTGCATAATCCTCGCTCTAATATGAATAATAGCGTTGGTTATGCTAAGGTGTCAGACTTTGGCCCACGCTGCGCTCTAGGAACAGATGGCATTGGCGCGGATATGTTTGAAGAAGCTAAGTTTGCCTTTTATAAATCTCGTGATGCAAAAACCAGTTTGTCAGCAGAAACCGTTTTAAGCCTTCTAGCTGGAGGCCAACATTTAGCAAGCGAGATTTTTGATGAGCAACTGCAAACACTTAATGTTGGAGCAACAGCAGACCTAGTTTTGTTTGATTATCCATCGCCTACACCACTCTCAGCAGAAAATTTTGCTTGGCATTTTATTTTTGGTATGTCTGCTGCTCAAGTTAGTAGCGTAATGGTCGCAGGAAGGTTTTTGCTTAGAAATGGTAACTATCAAACAATTAACCCTGCTCAAGCAATGGAAAAAGCGCGTCAAGCTACTATTAAATTGTGGGAAAAAATGCAACAAATTTAATTTTTTAAGGAGAAAATTTTAATCTATGCCTCGAATTGTTAAATGCGGTCTAATTCAAGCTAGTAATCCTACTGCTTCTGATCAACCTTTAGAAGTAATAAAACAAGCAATGATTGATAAACACCTTCCTATGATTGAACAAGCTGCAAGTCAAGGTGTACAAATGCTTTGTCTACAAGAAATTTTTTATGGCCCATACTTTTGTGCTGAGCAAAACCCTCGTTGGTATGGTACAACAGAACGCATTCCAGATGGCCCCACTACTCAACTAATGATGGAACTGGCAAAAAAACACCAAATGGTTATAGTAGTACCAATTTATGAAGAAGATATGACAGGCGTTTATTACAACACTGCTGCTGTAATTGATGCTGATGGAAAATATTTAGGAAAATATCGTAAAACACATATTCCACATTGTTTACCTGGTTTTTGGGAAAAATTCTATTTTACTCCAGGAAACCTAGGCTACCCTGTTTTTGACACAGCTTTTGGTAGAGTAGGAGTTTATATTTGCTATGATCGTCATTTCCCAGAAGGTGCTCGTGCTTTAGGGTTAAATGGTGCAGAGATTGTGTTTATTCCTTCTGCCACTGTTGCAGGACATTCTGAATATCTTTGGGAATTAGAACAAACCGCACATGCAGTTGCTAATGGTTACTTTGTTGGCACTATAAACCGTGTAGGTCATGAAAAACCTTGGGATATAGGCGAGTTTTACGGTAAAAGCTATTTCTGTAACCCCCGCGGTAAAATCATTGCACAAGCTAGTCGGGATAAAGATGAATTAGTTGTAGCAGACCTAGACCTAGGTATGATCCAAGATGTTCGTATTCAATGGCAATTCTACCGTGATC
>JAHFUF010000503.1 GCA_023265235.1 Blastocatellia bacterium | reverse complement strand
CCAAAAGAACATTGCTTTTTTGAATTTCTACGTCAGCTTGAGTACGACGCCGGGACATTTCAATACGTTTATAATGTTGGTAGACAGCTACAGCCAATTTTTTCTTAGTTTCATCTTGACCAATTACATAGTCATCTAGGAACTCTTTGATTTCTATTGGTTTTGGTAGTGTAGGGCGGTAAGCTTGGGCGTCTTGATTTGCATCATCTGTAATGATTTCATTGCAAATATCTATACACTCATTACATATATATACTGTTGGACCCGCAATAAGTTTTTTTACCTCATTTTGGGTTTTGCCACAAAAGGAACAGCGTAGTGTTTCGTCTCTTCTCAAAATTTTAACTCCGCCAGATATTAACTTTAGAGGCTCAGATTATGTGTATCAAAAATTTACCTTAAAGATGAAACTAAAGCAAACTTTGTTTTACATAATAGAAAACTATTCGCGATGAGTAATAACTTGATCTATTAAACCATACTCTTTGGCTTGATAAGAGTCCATAATCCTGTCACGCTCAACATCGTTTTCAATTACCTCAAAAGACTGTCCAGTATGTTTAGCTAAGATTTCACTAGTAAGCCTTCTCATACGCATTAACTCTTCTGCATGGATACGTACATCAGTTGCTTGCCCAGAAATCCCTCCTATAGAAGGTTGATGAATTAGAATTCGCGAATTAGGTAGTGCAAATCTCTTGCCTTTAGTACCAGCGGTTAATAGCAGTGCACCCATAGAAGCACATTGTCCAACACAAATAGTAGTAATATCTGGCCGAATAAACTGCATTGTGTCATAAATTGCCATTCCTGCAGTAATCGAGCCACCAGGACTATTTATATATAAAGATATATCCTTATCAGGGTCTTCTGCTTCTAAAAAAAGCAACTGGGCGACTACTAGGTTGGCAATCATGTCATCTATTGGTGTACCAATAAAAATAATACTATCTTTGAGTAGTCGGGAGTAGATATCATAAGCACGTTCTCCTCGGCTAGTTTGTTCAACAACCATTGGTACTAATGCTGAATAGGACTGGTTCATACTTTACTCTCTTGTGTATTAATTTAATGTAAGTTGGTTTGAAAGTTTTGGTTTGTTTATCTTAACTTAAAGATAAGTATCCACATCTGTATATTTTAAGTATTAGCTAAAAATACAGCCAATGTTCTTAATAAAAAACCCTGTTACTTATCACTTTGAGCGTCGTCATGAAGGTGGTCATGATTATGATCATGCTCACAGTTTTCATCATGTTCGTGATGATTGTGATAGTGTTTGTCTAGTTCTTCGCTAGAGACTTGTTCTTCAGTAATTTCTGAGCTTTTAATAATGAAGTCTAACACTTTATTATTAAGCAATCTGGTTTTGATACTATCGACTGCCCCTTCCTTTGTCAAGAAACTCTTGATAGCCTCAAGGCTTAAATTGGCTGATTTAGCCATATGTTGAACTTCTTCATTTATCTCTTGCTCAAAGATTTCTATTTGTTCTTTTTCGGCAATTTTTTCCAAAATCAAAACACATTTAATATCTTTGGTTGCAACATAACGCTGAGAATCTTTAATTGTTTCCCAATCGATAGCAGCATTACGAGTATCAACTCCTTGTCTATCAAGACTTGTAATAAGCTGCTCTAGGCGTTGTTTTGTTTGAGTATCAACTAAATAATCAGGAACATCAAAACTATAGCCTGTTAAAAGCTTTTCTAACACTACTTCACCTAAATGTTGGGTTGCTTCTTCTTTAGCACTGTTTTCAAAATGTTCACGAGTTTTTTGTCGTAAATCTGCAAGGGTTTCATATTCGCCTAAACCTTGTGCAAAGTCATCATCCAATTCTGGAATTTCTTTAATCTTAATTGAATTTAGCTTAAGAGTATATTCTAAGGTTTTTCCTGATAAAGCATTATTATTGGAAACTTCTGGATAGTGTACTTGGAAGGTGCATTCATCTCCTAATTTCATACCTTTCAAATTTTCAGTAAACTCTGGCTGAATACTAGGAGAACCTACTTCTAGTTGGACACCTTCAGATTTAATGTCATCTGCTTGATGATTAAGGAATTTACCTTTTATATCAACACTAACAAAGTCCTTATCTTGAACTTCACGGTCTTCTATAGGAATTAGATTAGCTTGTTGTTGTCTTAGTTTGTCTAGTTGCTTTTCTATCATTTCATCTGTGATTATTCGGACTTTTTTAGTCAGATGCAGGGCTTTATAATCTTTTAGCTCAAAGTTTGGCATAACTTCTACTTTTGCCTTAAAAACAAAAGGTTGCCCATCATCAAGAGTAAATTCATCTACATCTGGATCACCAACCACAGTTAATTTATTATCCACTATTGCGCTTTGCAAAGCCTTTGGCAGCATATCCTGCATTACTTGTTGACGAATTTCCTTACGAAAACGTGTTTTTATTACTGAAACAGGAACGCGCCCAGGTCTAAAACCAGGAATACTGGCATTTCGAGCAATCATTTTATAGACACGCTGAAATTCTTCAGAAACTTCCTTTGCTGACACTTCTACATTAATTTGTTTTTTGCAGGACGATATATCAACTATCTCAATTTTTTGCACCGTTTGAAATCCTCATTTCATCAAAAAATCTGTATATAAAAGAACCTAAAATTGAATTTTGCTCCAGTGAAGAAGGAAATCTCATTGTTTGATTTTAGCCAAACTTAGGTAAGCTTTTTACTTTACAAGCTTTATTTTTAATTTTAGCTAATAAAGTTAAGGCTGTTTTGGACGAGTTCCAGCAGATGGGAGCAATTAGGTAGAGAGAAAACTCACTCGCTAAAGTCAAATTACAATGCCTAGCGGCTTATTGCTAGATTAAGCTTAAATCTCCTATACCAAAAATGCGAAAGGGGGGACTTGAACCCCCATAGGTCGCCCTACTAGATCCTAAGTCTAGCGCGTCTGCCAATTCCGCCACTTTCGCAAAATTTCTCTTTAAAGAACTACAACTGAAAACTTTTCAAAATTAGCCAGTAGTATAGAGAGATAGATTTTAAGGGTCAATTCGCCTTACCGCTTGCCTTGCTATATAAACCATATCAATAAACCATATCAACTTATGGCTACTTCTAATCTAGCAGGCTATATTAATCAGCTTTCTTACGCATAAAAGTAGGGATGTCTAAATCTTCTCGACGGGCTTCATCTCTACCATTTCTTGGCTCTAAAGGTTTAGTATTATTTGGCTGATTTATTACTGTAGCAGATGGAATAGAATAACTTCTTGTTGGCATAGGTTGTGAGCCAATCATTCGATCAAAACCTGTAGCAATTACAGTTATTTTCATATGATTAGTCATTCGTTCATCAATTACAGCACCAAAAATAATATTGGCTTCATCATCAGCAGCTTCACGAATGATTGTAGAGGCTTCATTAACTTCGTGTAAGGTTAAATCTGGCCCACCAGTAATATTAACTAAAATACCTTTGGCACCTTCAATAGAAGCTTCTTCAAGTAATGGACTAGCAATCGCACGCTGAGTGGCTTCTACTGCACGATTATCTCCATGCGCTGCCCCTGTGCCCATTAGTGCGATACCCATTCCTTGCATAATAGTTTTTACATCAGCAAAGTCTACATTGATTAAACCAGGAACAGTAATTAAGTCTGAAATACCTTGTACTGCTTGCCTTAAAACATCATCAGCTACCCGGAAAGAATCTTGTAGAGAAGTGTTTCTTTCTACTGTATGAAGTAGCCTTTCATTAGGAATAGTAATAACAGTATCAACACATTCGCGTAGTTCTGCCAAACCTCTATCAGCTTGTAACATACGACGACGACCTTCAAAAGCAAAAGGTTTTGTAACAACTGCTACAGTTAATGCACCTAGTTCTGTAGCAAGGCTAGCAATTATTGGTGCTGCGCCTGTACCTGTACCACCACCTAAACCAGCAGTGATAAAAACCATATCAGCGCCTTCTAAAACTTCTATAATTTTTTCTGTATCATCTATTGCTGCTTGCCTACCAATATCAGGGTTTGCTCCTGCTCCAAGACCTTTGGTGAGCTTTGCCCCAATTTGTAATTTTATTGGTGATAAAGAGCGAGCTAAAACTTGTAAATCTGTATTTGCTACCAAAAATTCTACCCCTTCAACTTTGGCTTCAATCATTCGGGTGACAGCATTACCACCACCACCACCGACACCTATCACTTTAATACACGCTCCGGTTACTGGGGGATTATCAGCAAATGTTAAATTTAATGCGTCACCTCTATCCGTTGCCATTAGGAGACTCCATTCTATATTTTTTATTATGTTAAGTTGGGTTAAATATCTAAGGAAAATTTCATATGCGGTGTGTTTGTTGGTGCATACTACAACAGATCAACTAGCACCACCACAATATTTTCCGAAATATCAAAAAAAACTTTTACCTATATATAGTAAAGCCGTAATAAGTACCAGAACTGTTCTAAAAGATCAAAACATGTTGGCTATCCATTCCCTAATTTTAGATGCTTTACGTTT
>JAHFUF010000502.1 GCA_023265235.1 Blastocatellia bacterium | reverse complement strand
TTAACCCTCTCCTACACCGCAAGTATCGCTATTATTTAGAACGTACAGTGGTTGACAAACGCCTACAGGAAGCCTTTAAGAACATTCCAGAAGAAAACCGCCAAGAAAGACGTTACGTAATACCACTACTTTTGGAACTAAGCCGCCTATTACGTGCTGTACTACGAGTTAGCCCTAATAAAGACGATTTAACAAGTTACCAGCTTACTTTTTATTGGTTTAAGCTAATTGAAATTAGTCTACGCCAATTGATTAGCTTCTTAAAATCTTACCCTACTAATGACCCTCTAAACTCTCGTTTTGATAGTATTTCATTTACTTTAGAAATGGAGGCTGAAAGGGTGTTTGGTAAATGTGGCCATTTAATACACTTAACCGAGCATAGCTCTTTAGAAGAATATATTAAACGCGTAGAAGATAGCCTAGGCATCCTTACTCATGTCCTGCAAGAAAACTATTTAGGATTAGCACAAATTTATTTGCCAGACTTAACGCGTGAAGACCTTTATAAAGATTATCGTGAGCGATTACACTCAACACTCCTACTACGTGAACATACTTGGTGTATTTGGCAGATTTGTTCTCGTGCAGAACGTCAGGTAAAAGAACACATTAATGATGAAGATTCAATATACTTAAAACCTTTGTTAGCTTTACTCTTAAAACAAATCCAGATGTATTTAACAAAGTTTCTTCCTAAAGTTTTTTATTCTGATAGGGTAGAATTTAAGCGTACAGTTAACGACCTCTACACTTGTGCTAACTTAATTGCTAATCGCAAAAGCACAATAGGAGAAACACATTTACTACAGCTTTGTGAGCGTATACATGTTTTAACCACATTATTTGCCAGCCTAGCAGAAAATATCCGTAAACGATCTATTTTACAAAACCGACCATTTGATGAAGAATCCGCTAAACGTACTCTGAAAAAATACTTACAAACAGGAGAAAAAACTTCTTAAATAGTTAGAAAACCTTTCTAGCAAACTATTTTTAATAAAGCATTATAACCGCTTAATTCACAACAATAGCTATTCTTATTCATAATTTCTCTCTATAATATTTTTAATAAATCCTAATATTTTTAACTAGGAGAGATGCTTATGAAACCCTACTATCAACGTATAACTATTTTATATGTAGCTATATTTTTATTATTACAACTATTTATTCCTAATATTGCCTATCTTAGTACTACTAACAAATTAGTACCTTATTTAATTAGCCCTATCAAACCATTGCTTCAACAAAACACAGCGATAAAAATCATTGGCCCAAATGGAGATACTGTTCCTGTGGTTAATGAGCAAAGTCAAATTAAACTGACAGTTATGGATGGAAACGGTAATCCAATTAATAGTGGCTTAACTTTTGATACAGATAGTCCTGAAGTACTTTCTGTAAACAGTGCTGGAATGGTGTCAGGCAACCAACAAGGTTTTGCAACTGTTACAGCCAAAATGGGGAGCGCTACTGCTTCTGCGTTTGTTGCAGTTTCAAAAGTAGTAAAAGGAAAAGCTAAAAAAGCTCCTGGTGATACTAAAGTAGATGTTAATGGAGCAATTTATATTAGTGATCCTATTACCCACACTATATTTAAGAAAAATAATAGTTCGTCTAACGCTAATATATTTGCTGGTCGTAGCGGGATACAAGGTAAAGATGACGGTGAAGTATTACGCTCAACATTTGGCGGCCCAATTGGTATTGCAATAGACAATCGCCCTCAAGGTGGGCTTTATATTGCAGATGTATTAAATAATAGTATTCGGAAAATAAACTTTGATAATACAGTAGCTACACTCCTTGGCAACGGCTCACAAGGAACAATGGGTGAGGTAACACCTTTTGCTCAAGCAATGTTTAAGAACCCTCAAGGTATTGCTGTTGATAGTGGAGGCAATCTCTTTATTGCTGATACAGGAAATCATGCAATTTATCTAGCAGACTTTTCTCGTCAACAAGTACGTTTAATTGCTGGTAACCCTGGCACAGCCGGAAAGGTTGATGGTCAAGGTCGCACAGCCTTGTTTAACCGACCAGCAAGTATCTCAGTAAAATCTGGCTCAACCTCTTTTTTTGCTACTGCTAGCCAAGAAGTTGTTTTAGTTGCAGATACTGGTAATGGCAAAATTCGCTCTATTAGCCGTGATGGTACAGTAAAAACCATTGGCCCAATTAATACTACTATCGCTAGTGATGACCTTTCTCCTTTAGCAGATAGCGAGTTTACTTTTAATGAGCCTTCTGCAATTGAAATTGATGAAGTAGGAACGATTTATGTAGTTGAAAAATCAGGGGTAAGGTTAATTACTCAAAGTCCTAATGGTTCACGCCAAGTTATGTCTCTAGCTCAATCTAATAGTATTAACCAAGCTGCCAGCGTAGTAGTACAAGGAACTCAAGCTGTTGTCCTAGATAAAAATGCTGCTAGTGATGATGACGCGGTAAAAATAGTAACTATTGGTGCTCCTACTATTACTTCTATGAGTAAAAACCTAGATCGCTTAGAAGGTGGTTCAGAAGTTATTATTACTGGAAAAAACTTTGCTCCTGAAAGCCTAGTAATACTAGGAGACAGTATTATCACTGATGCTAGAGTAGAGAGTGCCACTAGAATTCGTATTCCCCGCATACCAAAACAAAATGCTCCTGGAGACAGAACCCTCTCAATAAGAACTCGTGGTGGTATAGCTCAAACCAAATTTAGCGTTTTTTCAAAACCTTTTTCAGAACTTAAGCCTGGTGAAATTACTACTATCGCTGGTGGAGTACCTTTCTTAGGTGATAGTGGCTTAGCAATTAATGCTAGCTTTAATGCTCCACAAGATGTAGTTGTAGATAGCAATGGTGATATTGTTATTTCTGATAGCGGTTCTGGTCGCATTCGTCGTATAGATAGCTCTGGGATTATTACTACTATTGCAGGTAATGGTGCAATAAGCTCTAAAGGTGATAATGGCCCAGCCATTAGTGCTAGTATAAATGTCCCTACAGGAGTTGCTGTTGATGGGTCTGGCAACATCATTGTTGCTGATTCGCGTGGTCATCGTGTACGTCGAATTGATGCTCAAACAAATATTATTACTACTATTGCTGGTACAGGTGATAATGACTTTAGTGGTGATGGTGGCCAAGCCACTCAAGCAAGATTATCTTTCCCAACAGGTGTTGCTGTAGACACTTTTGGCAATCTATATATAGCAGATAGCGGTAATAACCGTATTAGAAAAGTAGACCTAAAAACAGGCATTATTACTAGTGTTGCTGGTAATGGTCAAATAGGATTTTCTGGAGATGGTGGACAGGCTCTAAATGCAAGGCTACGGTTTCCTGAACAAGTAAATGTAGATGGAGCAGGAAACATTTTTATTGTTGATAATTTCCTATCTATTACTGCAAGTGAACGTATTAGAAAAGTTGATATTAAAACAGGCATTATTACTAGTGTTGCGGGTAGTGGAGGGTTTCGGTTTAATGGTGACAACATCCCTGCTCTTAGTGCTGGAATAGACCCATTTGATGTAGAAGTAGATCGTGAAGGAAATATATTTTTTGCTGACCTTTTTAATAATCGTATTCGTAGGGTTGATGCTAAAACAGGCATTATTACCACTGTTGCTGGTGATGGTAATAATTCTTTTAAGGGTGATGGCGGGCTTGCCACTCAAGCTAGTTTGTCTAACCCTAATGGACTTGCTATAGATGGGCTAAACAACCTAATTATTGCTGATCAACAAAACAACCGTATTAGAAAAGTAGACGCTAGCAGCAAGATCATCACCACAATTGCAGGTGTAGAACTACCTATAGGTGATAATGACCTAGCAGTAAAAGCTACTCTAGGAGATCCTATTGGTATATTGGTTGAACCTTCTAATAATTTACTCATTGGAGACACAGGAAATAAGCGTCTACGTCGCTTAGATGTTAACTCTGGGGTTATTAATACCATTGCTGGTAACGGTGCTCTTGAGTTTAGTAATGATGGACTGCCTGCTACACAAACAAGCCTTGTCCCTTTCTCTATTGCTCAAGATCGTAGTGGTAACATATTTATAGCTGATCCTATTTTTAATGTTGTTCGTCGTGTAGATACTGCTGGGCGTAGTACTATAATAGCAGGAATACTAGGTATGCCTGGGTTTAATGGAGATAATAGAATGGCTATTAGTGCTAATTTGGCCTCTCCACAAAGTGTAGCGTTAGATTCTAGCGGCAATATATTTATTGTAGATCTAGATAATCAAAGAATACGTCGAGTTGATGCAAACACTGGCATTATTACTAGTGCTGCTGGTAATGGTAAACCAGATATTACTGGTGATGGTGGTTTAGCGACTAATGCTAGCCTGTTTTTGCCACTTGCTATAACTATAGACCGTAATAATAATCTGTTCATTTTAGATTCTGCTGGTAATATAGTTCGCCGTGTAGATGCACGCACTGGCATTATTACTAGTATTGCTGGTACAGGTGACCCTGGTTTTGGTGGAGATGGTGGCCC
>JAHFUF010000501.1:4031-4522 GCA_023265235.1 Blastocatellia bacterium | reverse complement strand
TTATATGGCTCAAACTGCTGAAAAACTTGCTCATCAACATGATATTTCTCGCCAACAACAAGATGAGTTTGCTTTAGTGAGCCAACAACGTGCTGCTGCTTCGGTAGGAAGGCTTAAAGAAGAAATAGTAGCAGTTGAAGTCAAAACTAAAAAAAGTGTAGAGCTTTTTTCTAGTGACGATCATATGAAACCAGACTCAACCCTAGAAGCACTTTCTAAGCTAAAACCTGCTTTTGGTAAAGATGGTATGGTTACAGGTGGTAATGCTTCAGGTATTGTTGATGGTGCTGCCGCAATTGTTATGACTAATTCAACAATCGCTCAGGAATTAGAACTTAAGCCTATGGGAAGGGTTGTATCTTGGGCAATTTGTGGGGTTGATCCATCAATTATGGGAATTGGCCCTGTACCAGCTTGCCAAGCTGCACTGAAAAAAGCAGGACTTAAACTAGAAGATATAGACCTAGTAGAAGTCAATGAAGCCTTTGCTG
>JAHFUF010000501.1:0-4021 GCA_023265235.1 Blastocatellia bacterium | reverse complement strand
AGCGGTAGAAAAAGTTTTAGGGCTAGATAGAGAACGTACTAATGTTAATGGTGGTGCTATTGCTTTAGGTCATCCATTGGGTGCATCAGGAACAAGACTAATTTTAACCTTGCTTTATGAATTACGTCGTCGTAATGCTAAATATGGAATGGCTTCAGCCTGTATAGGTGGCGGTCAAGGTATTGCAATGATTATTGAATCTATTAAGTAACAAAGTAAGGATAGTTAGGGCGAACAGTTCGCCCCTACATTAATTTGATAAATTTATAACACATGGAATTAGCTTTGTAACTTATTGAAAATAAAGAAAATTCTTGATGTCCCGTTAGGGACATTTGATAGTAGCCCAGTCCTTTAGGGCTGGGAGCTAATTAAATAAAATTTTTAGGAGGAAAAGTATCTTCATGGAGATTAAAAAAGTTGGTGTAATTGGGTGTGGTTTGATGGGAGCAGGGATAGCCCAAGTTTCTGCTGCCGCAGGCTATGAAGTTGTGGTTTGCGAAGTAGAACAAAGGTTTCTTGATAAAGGAATGGCAAGTATTACAAGCTCTTTGGCCAAACTAGTAGAAAAAGGTAAGCTTTCTGATACAGACAGAAATAGTACTTTGGCTCGCTTAAAAGGCACAACAAGCTTGGATGATTTAGCTAGCTGCAATTTAATTATTGAAGCAATTATAGAAAACAAAAAGATTAAGCACGAAACCTATATAAAACTAGATCAAATCTGCCCTCCTGAGACTATCCTAGCTTCTAATACATCATCACTCTCTATTACTGAATTAATGGCTGCTGTTAGTCCTGGGCGGCAACAAAGATTTTTTGGACTGCACTTCTTTAACCCAGTTCCTTTGATGAAGCTACTAGAAGCTGTTCGCACAATTCTTAGTGATGAAACAGCTTATGCTGCTGTATGCGAGTTTGGTAAAACTATAGGTAAGGCTGTAGTACAAACACGAGATAGTAGTGGTTTTATCGTAAACCGTTTGCTAGTCCCATACCTTTTGGATGCTATTAGGGGTTTTGAAGAAGGTATTGGATCCATTGAAGATATTGACAAAGGAATGATGCTTGGCTGTGGCCATCCAATGGGGCCATTAACACTACTAGATTTCGTTGGACTAGACACTACTTACTATATTTCAGAAATTATGTTTGAAGAATTTCGTGAAAAACGCTTTGCTTCACCCCCGCTACTAAAACGTATGGTTTTAGCTGGAATGAATGGGCGTAAATCAGGCAGAGGATTTTATGATTATTCTGATCCAAAAAATCCTAAACCAATGAAATTAAATTAAGTAACCCCTATTGTTTAATTGAGGCGACCATGGTATGGCAGATGTTAATTTTTTAGCTCAAGGGTTTGAAAATATTCAAGTTCAAGTTAGTTCAGCACTAGCATTAATCATTATTGATCGCGAGAAAGTGCTTAATACTCTTAACAGTGCCACGATCAACGAATTAACAAAGGCTTTTACCTTAATAAAAGAAGATAGCAGCATCCAAGTAGTGATACTGACAGGTAGTGGTAAAAAAGCTTTTATTAGCGGAATAGATACAAATGAACTAAGTGTTTTAACTGCACAAAATGCTAAAGAATACGCTGAAAAAGGCCAAATGTTAGCTTTACAAATTGAACAATTAGGAAAACCTGTTATTGCTGCAATTAATGGAGTAGCATTTGATGCTGGGCTAGAAATAGCTCTAGCCTGTAGCCTAAGAATAGCTACTGATGATGCACAGTTTGGATTTCCTGCAATTGAAAAAGGGTATATACCTGGTTTTGGTGGAAGTCGTCGTCTTTCGCGGTTAATAGGTGTAGGTCGTACTCTAGAGCTACTTCTATCAGGAGAGATACTTAATGTACAAAAAGCATATGAAATAGGGCTAGTTAACCAAGTAGCTCGCCCTATAGAGCTATTTAGTCAAGTAAAAGAGTTAGCACAAAGGATTTCAAACAATTCTCCTATCGCGATAAAATACTTATTAGAGTCATTTTTTAATGGGCTAGAAATGCCAATAGAAGATGCCTTATTATTAGAATCTACTTTGTTTGGGCTTTGTTGTAAAAACCAGCCCTAAAGACCCAGACCCTAAAGGACTGGGCTATTATCAAAAGCCCCTAACGGGGCTACAAAGAGATGAATAAGAATTGAATATGTATAAAGTCTTAATGCCCTGTAGGGGCATCTGATAATAGCCCATTGATTTATCTATGGGCTAGGCTATAAAGAATTTAAGAATAAGAATTGAATTGTCTATAAAGTCTTAATGCCCTGTAGGGGCATCTGAAAATAGCCCATTTTATCTATGGGCACTTAATTTATGAAAATATTAGTAATTGGATCCGGTGGCCGTGAGCATGCCTTAGTCTGGAAATTAGCTGAAAGCCTACAGGTTGAAAAGATTTATGCAACCCCAGGGAATATTGGCATTTCCAAACTTGCAACTTGTATAGTGCCAGAAAATAACAGTCCTGTTGCACTAGCAGAACTTGCTACACGTCTAGACGTGGATTTAACTGTAGTTGGCCCAGAAGCTCCTTTAGTAGCAGGAATAGTAGATGTATTTAATCGGCGACATTTACCAATTGTTGGTCCAACACGAGCCGCAGCACAGTTGGAAGGCAGCAAGATTTTTGCTAAAGATTTTATGTCACGCCATCATTTACCCACTGCCGCTTTTACTATCTGTGAAACCCCTGAGGCTGCCTATGATATTATTTCCTCAAAAATTTATGGCTATCCTGTAGTACTAAAAGCAGATGGTTTGGCTTCTGGTAAAGGCGTAGTAGTTGCACAGGATGAAAGCCAAGCTAATCAAGCAATTCAAGAAATGATGGTAGAAAAAAAACTAGGGGAGTCTGGTACACGTTTGGTTATTGAAGAATACCTAGAAGGACGTGAAGCTTCACTACTGGTTTTTAGTGATGGTAAACAAGTAATTCCAATGCCTCCAGCACAAGATTATAAAAATATCTATGATGGTAATCTTGGGCCTAATACTGGTGGAATGGGTAGTTTTTCTATGCCAGGACTGCTAGATAAAAACTTAAAAGAGCGTTTAGTAAAAGATTTAGCTGAAGTAACAATCCTAGGTATGGCTGAAGAAGGAACACCTTTTCGAGGTGTTTTATTTATGGGGTTAATGCTTACTGAAAATGGTACTAAAATCTTAGAATATAATGTGCGTTTTGGTGATCCAGAGACTCAAGTAATACTTTCTAGATTAGATAGTGATTTATTAGATATTTTTCTAGGAATTGCTAATGGAGATCTTAGTCAAGTAAAACCCTCTTGGAGCGATATGTCTACAGTATGTGTAATAATGGCTGCGGCTGGTTATCCTGGTCAAATTGAGGCTAGCCAGATAATTACAGGGTTAGAAGAAGCTGAGTCTTTAGAAAATGTCAAAGTTTTTCATGCTAGTACAAAGCTAGATGACTCAGGTCAAGTTGTTACTGCTGGAGGACGAGTCTTAGGAGTAGTAGCAAGAAGATTTTCTTTAGAAGCTGCCCGACAACAAGCTTATAAAGCTATAGAACAAATCGATTTTATCGGGAAACATTACCGAAGAGATATTGCGCTACTTCGTCATTGATAAATTTGGAACAGAGTTTTAATTACTGTCGTTTAGTAGTCGGCAATAAGAAATTAATTAAAAATCATACAAGCTTTATTTAGGATTTGAGTAGTAAAGAAGTTGTGGTAAACTGATGCCAAATTGTAATTTATCACTCAATAATAAAGCTGCAAATGGCAATACTTGCTTTATAATTTTGACAAATATTTAGGAGGAAAAATGTGGGAAAGAGTTAAGCGGCTTTTCCGTTCTATTTTTGGCGGCATTATCGATCGAGCTGAAGACCCAGAGCTAATTTTACAGCAAGTAATCCGCGATATGCGCGACAAAATCCCCCAAATGAATATTAATGTCGCACAAGTTATGGCAACTGAAAAGATGATTGAAAAACAAGTTGCCATTTTAGAAAAAGAAGTAGTAGAGATGGATAGTAAGGTTAAAG